>DAITAN010000187.1:0-5280 GCA_036824235.1 Gaiellaceae bacterium
CGCTGCGCGCCGTCCGCGCGCCCGACATCCCGTCGCCGGCGGATCCGGTGGTGCTGCTCAGCGATGTTCGCGAGCTGGAAGTAGAGCGTGAACGCGCGGAGGATCTTCGTCTGCTCGTCGAGCTCGAGGGCGCCGACGGCCCGAGCCAGGTCGGCGCGCACCTCGGGGTCGCCGGTCTCGCGCGCCCGGCGGGAGACGTGGCGGATCTGCTCTTCGCGCGCGAGCAGATCCTCTCCCTCCTGCTCGACCATGACATGGCCGAGCAGGTCGCCGAGTAGGCGGACGTCTCGGCGGAGCGGCGCGTCGGTGGCCATGACCTGACAGATTACGGCCCGTGAGGACGCTGTTTTCCAACGCCTACGTCGTGACCATGGACGACGCGGGCACCGAGGTCGACGGCGCGTGGATCCTGGCGGAGGACGGGTTCGTGGTCGAGATCGGAGACGGCCCGCCGCCCTTCGCCGAGCACTTCGAGAACCTCGCGGGCGCCCTCGTCACGCCGGGGCTCGTCAACACGCACCACCACCTGTACCAGACCCTCACGCGCACCCGCGCCCAGGAGGCCGACCTCTTCACGTGGCTGAAGACGCTCTACCCGCTGTGGGCGCGCGTCGACGCGGACGCCGAGTACGCGGCGGCCCGCACTGGGCTCGCCGAGCTCGTGCTCGGCGGCTGCACGACCGTCTTCGACCACCACTACGTCTTCCCACCCGGTCAGACGGGGCTCGTGGAGGCCGAGATCCAGGCGGCGCGCGAGCTCGGCGTCCGCATCGTCGCCTCGCGCGGCTCGATGGACGTGGGCGAGTCGGAGGGCGGGCTCCCGCCAGACGACCTGGTCGAGGACATGGATGCTGTGCTGGCGGACACCGAGGGGCTCTACGCGCTCCACGAGGAAGGCCCCGGCGCCTGGACGCAGATCGCCGTCGCGCCGTGCTCGCCGTTCTCCGTGTCGAAGCGGCTCATGACCGAATCGGCGGCGCTCGCGCGCAAGCTCGACCTCCGCCTGCACACGCACCTGGCCGAGACGATCGAGGAGGAGGAGTACTGCAAGGGCCTCTTCGGCTGCCGGCCCGTGGAGTACCTCGAGCAGCTCGGTTGGCTCGCGAGCGACGTCTGGTGCGCCCACTGCGTCCACCTCTCCTCCGCGGACGTGCAGGCCTTCGGGTCGACCGGGACCGGCGTCGCCCACTGCCCCACGTCGAATCTCCGGCTCGGCGCGGGCGTCGCGCCCGTGCGCGCCATGATCGAGGCCGGCGTACCGGTCGGCCTGGGCGTGGACGGCTCGGCGTCGAACGAGCGCAGCGACCTCGTGGCCGACGTGAAGCAGGCCCTGCTCGTCGCACGCGGCCGCGGCGGCCCCGAGGCGATGACCGTGCGCGAGGCGCTCTGGCTCGGCACACGCGGCGGCGCCCAGGTACTCGGCCGCAAGGACATCGGCTCGCTCGAACCGGGCAAAAGCGCGGACTTCGCCGTCTGGAACATGGACGGGCTCCAGTTCGGCGGCGCCGACGATCCCGTCGCCGCCCTCATCCTCTCGGGCCCGCACCGAGCCCACCGTGTCTACGTCGGCGGCGAGGCGGCGGTTCTCGACGGGAACCTCGCGCGCGCCGACGAGCGTGAGATCGCGGCCGCCCACCGCGTGCAGGCCGCCCGCTTCCTCGACTGAGCCGATTTCGTGAACCCCTCACAGGGGTTCGGGAATGATTCCTCGATGGAGGCGCGCAGCGATGCTGAGCTCCTCGCGCGGGCGGCAACAGAGCCCGAGCTGTTCGGCGTCGTGTTCGACCGCCACTTCGCGACGATCCACCGGTATCTCGAACGGCGGATCGGCCGCGACGGCGCCGACGAGCTGTCCGGTGAGGTCTTCCGGATCGCCTTCGAGCAGCGTAAGCGCTTCAGACCCGTGCACGAGAGCGCACTGCCGTGGCTCTACGGGCTGGGGACGAACCTGATGCTGAAGCGCTGGCGAGGCGAGCGGCGGGAGGCGCAGGCGGTCGCCCGGCTCGAGGCGGAGTCTCACAACGGCAGCGTGCGGGACGGTGCGGACGACCGAATCGCGGCGACCGGGGCGCGCAGGCGCCTGCTCAACGCGCTCGCGGAGCTCTCGGCCGGGGACCGCGACGTGGTCGTCCTCATAGCGTGGGAGGAGCTGACCTACGAGGAGGTCGCAACCGCGCTCGACATCCCGGTCGGCACGGTCAGGTCGCGACTGAACCGCGCGCGGCAGCGGCTGCGCGAACTCCTCCCGGACATCGGGAATGAGCCGGTGAGGGACGTGCGATGAATGACGTGATCGAGCAACTGAGGGACGCGCGGCCCGACGCCGCCGGTCCGAGCGACGAGGTCGTCGACTCGGCCAGGGCGACCCTCATGACACAGGTGGCACGGGGACGACCCCGTCGCCGCTGGGGCCGGAGGCGGATCCTCGGTCTTGCGGCACCGGCCCTGGCGGCTGCGGTCATCGCCGTCGCCCTCGGCATCACCCTGACGGACGGAGACGGAGATCAGGCCAACGCAAGCGCGAGCGAGCGTGTCGCCGCGACGGCGCCGCGCCTACTCGTCGGTCTCCCGGGCTGGAAGGTCGCCCGCACGGATCGGTTCAGCGTCGACTACGGCCAGGTCACGCTGACGAACGGTGATCTGGAGCTCGAGGTTCAATGGCTCCCCGCGGCCGAGCACGACCTCGAGACCGAGAAGCGGATCGCAGAGCTGGAAGACCTCGGAACCACGCCGGCCGCAGACGGGGAAGCTCGCCTCTTCCGGTACCCGGGCACGGACGAGTACGTCGCGGTTTGGCTGCGCGGCGACTACACCGTCGAGGCACGCGGTCGGGCGCCCGACGTCGAGACCTTCAGGACCACGATCGCCGCTCTGCACGAGGTCGACATCGCGACCTGGCTCACCGCCCTGCCGAGAACTTCGAAGTACTACCCGGGTCCCGGTCCACCCGAGAGTCGGAGACGCCCCAAGGTGCCGCCGGTCGCCGAGATGAGCGTGTTCAAGCGGACGAGAACCTCTGCGGACGTCCTTCCGAAGCAACTGCTCTACCTGCTAGAGCCGCTTCCGTGTCCCGACGAGGTACGCGACCTCGGTCGGTGCCCCTATCCCGCGCCAATCGGCGGCGAGTCGCGACTGCTCCTCTCCGACCTTGGTGTCCGCGGGGAGACGATGTACGGCTGGCCCACCGACGACGGGGGCGTCTGCTTGGCCTTGAGCGACGGTGGCGCCATCTGCATGCGGCAGTGGCTGGGACGCATCCGCGCCGAGTACAGCGGCTCCGATCCTCCGGAGGTCGACGGCGGCGGCGCGCCGGCTGCCATCATGGGGCTTGTTCCCGATGACGTTGTCGCCGTCGATGTCGTCGTGCTTGGAATGCGCCGCCCAGCGACCCTCGGGAACAACGCCTACTTCTACGAGCTCCCCGACGTCTCGTGTGGGATGAGCACATTCGACGCGCTCGTCGTCACGCTGCGCGACGGCACTGTGCAGTCCGTGCCCGTCAACTTTGAGGACGGCCCCCAGCACGAGGGCAAGGTCCCGCCCGCGTTCTGTCGAGGGTAGGCGGCGGCCCTAGACCGCGGGCGGTGTGTCGTTCTCGGCCGGAACGGCGGGCTCGGTGTTCTCGCCCAGCTCCGGATCGGCCGCAACGGTGTACTCGCCCGCCTCAGGAGCCGTACCTTCAGCGGCGGCCAGCTTGCGCGCTTCCTTCTTTTCCTGCTTGCGCTCGCGCTTTTCCTGCAGCCTGCGCTCGCGTGCCATCTTCGCCATCGTGGTCTGTCTCTTGGAACTCGACCCCATCCGCAGATCCTTCCCTAGGAGGCCCCCGGGACGTGTCTCGGGGCTTACAGGGTACCCGCCTTGGCGGATCGGCCGGTTGTTCTAGGCGGCGGCGGGCTCGCGAACGGCGCGCAGCGAGGCGTCCATGATCTCGACCGCGAGGTCGATCTCGGCCTCCGTCACGGTCAGCGGCGGGGCGATGCGGAAGCAGTTCGCATGCGCCTGCGAGCGGACGATGTTCATCGAGAGGCCACGCTCGTAGCACTCTTGCGTGACGGCGGCGCCGAGAGCATCCGCGGGCGCGCGGGTGTCGCGGTCCTCGACCAGCTCCAGCCCGACGAGAAGACCGCGCCCGCGCACGTCGCCGATCGGCTCGTGCTGGGCCTGGAGCTCCCGCAGGCCGGCGAGCATGTACTCGCCGCGCGCCGCCGAGCGCTTAACCAGATCCTCCTCGGCGATCACATCCAGCACCGCCAGGCCGGCCGCGGCGGGCAGCGGGTCGGAGACGTGCGAGGTCACGTGGAGGAAGCCCTTGTCGTAGCAGTCCTGCTCGATCGCGCTCGACGTGATGGTCGCGGCCAACGGCAGGCCGCCACCGAGCGTCTTCGAGACGCCCACGAGGTCGGGCACCACCCCGTCGTGCTCGAACCCGAACATCGTCCCCAGTCGCCCGAAGCCCGTCTGGGCTTCGTCCATGAGGAGCAGCATCCCGCGCTCGTCCAGCAGCTCGCGCACCCGGCGGAAGTAGCCGTCGGGCGGCACGATGATCCCGCCTGCCGAGAGCACGGGCTCGACGACGAGGGCGCAGAGCGAGCCGACCGACTGCTGGTCGACGAGCTCGAAGCCGACCTCCAGGCACGTGCAGTCGCAGGCCCCGTCGCAGTGGCGGACAGGACAGCGGTAGGCGTACGGAGCCGGGATGGCGAACGACCCGGGCAGGACGGGCCCGTAGCCCGCGTGCGCCATCGAGAAGTTGACGGATGCGATCCCGGAGAGAAGCCCGTGGAAGCTGCGTGTGAGGCCGACGACCTCCCACCGGCCGCTGTGCATCTTCGCCATCTTGAGCGCGACCTCGTTCGCCTCCGTGCCGGTGTTCAGCAGGAGCACGCGGTCGAGCGGGGCAGGAAAGAGCCCGACCAGGCGCTCGCCCAAGGCGAGAACCGGCTCCGAGAGCATCCAGGAGTTCAGGTGGACGACCTCGTCGAGCGCGGAGCGGACCGCCGCCGCGATGCGCGGGTGGTTGTGTCCGAGGGTGGAGCAGATCTGGCCCGACGTGAAGTCCAGGATCCGCTTGCCGGAAGCGGTCTCGACCCACGCTCCTTCGGCCCGCGCGATCGGCTCCGGGGCGAATGACCCTGCATAGCGGATCAGGAACCGCTCGCGCTCGTCCACCGGCCAAGAATACGATGCCCGCGACATGAGCATCACTCGCCTGTGGCTCGTTCTCATGGGGGAAACCATGTTTCCCCCACGTGCCCCCTTCTTTGATGCAGTGAAGGAACC
>DAITAN010000188.1:0-5269 GCA_036824235.1 Gaiellaceae bacterium
GCCCGGCTCTTCGCGGGCGAGGCGCCGGTCGTGATGGCCACCGAGTCGCGCGGCGCCTCGAACGCGAAGGCCAAGCGCGAGCTCGGCTGGAAGCTGCGCTACCCGACCTGGCGGAAGGGCTTCGCCGACCGGTACGGGCAGCGCACCACCGCAAACGCTGCACGATGACTACCGGAATGGAGGATGGAATGGTCAGGACTCAGTCCGCAGTCGGCCTGCTTTTCGACAGTCGATCCGAGGCGATCTGGGCCAAAGACATCGATCGCCTCATGTCGCTCTACTCGCCCGACATCGTCTATTTCGACCTGGTGCCTCCGCTCCAATACGTGGGATCGGACGCGCTGCGAGAGAGATTCCTGGAGTGGTTCGGCAGCTTCGAGGGACCGATCGGCCAGGAGATCAGCGACTTGCAGGTCGTGGAAGACGGGAACACCGCGATCGCACACATGCTCATCCGGGCAAGCGGCACCCTAAAGAACGAGCAGCAAGTCGGATTCTGGGTCCGCGCGACCGACAGCTGCCGACGATCGGATGACGAGTGGCTGATCGCGCACGAACACATCTCACTGCCGGTTGACCCCATGAGCCGGAGCGCGGTCATGGACCTCGTCCCCTGAAGGGAGACGCGATGAGCACATCCACCACGAACCAACCGAGGGTCGTTTCTCAGGACGAGTGGCTCTCAGCCCGCAAGGAGCTACTGGCGAAGGAGAAGGAGCTCACCCGGCGGCGGGACGACGTGAACGCCGAGCGGCGACGGCTGCCGATGGTCGAGATCACGAAGGACTACGTCTTCGAGGGGCCCGAGAGGGCCGGGCTCGTCGACCTCTTCGACGGCCGCCAGCAGCTGCTCGTCTACCACTTCATGTTCGAGCCGGACTGGGACGAAGGCTGTCCCACGTGCTCCTTCATCGCCGACAACATCGGCCACCTCAGCCATCTGCACGCCCGCGACACGTCGCTCGTCCTCGTCTCCCGCGCGCCGTTCGAGAAGCTCTCAGCCTACCGGGAGCGGATGGGCTGGTCGGTTCCCTGGTACTCCTCGTACGGCAGCGACTTCAACTACGACTTCCACGTCACGATCGACAAGTCGGTCGCACCGGTCGAATACAACTACAAGGGTGAGGAGAAGCTCGTCGAGCAGGCTCCTTCGTGGGCCGGATGGTCCGGTGACCAGCCCGGCGTGAGCGCCTTCCTGCGGGAGGGCGATCGCGTCTTTCACACCTACTCGTCGTACGAACGCGCCGTCGAGGTGCTGATGGGGAGCTACACCTGGCTCGATCACACCGCGCGCGGACGGCAGGAGGACTGGGAGCAGCCGTCCGGGCGAAGCGACGGGCCGGCCATGAGCTGGCTTCGTCGCCACGACCAGTACGAAGACGACTAGCGGACGGTTAGTCCCTTCCGCTGCGCTGACCTCCCGCTTCGTGCGGGCCGGTTGCTGCTCGCGGGCGGCCTTTGAGCCTGGCACGCGGTTCGCCCTCTAATCGATCTCCGTCGTGACTGCGCGCCGGCGCTCCCGGGCCGGCACGGAAGGTTCCATGGCAGCGCGCCGTCTTGTGGATAACCGCAGCCCGCGACCGGAGGAGCTCACATGCTGAATGCGAGACGAATCGACGGCAGGCGACGCGCAACTCGCCCGCTGCTGGCCCTGGCCCTCGGGATCGCTGCGGCCTTGGCGGCGAGCCCGCCGGCGAGCGCGGCAACCTCCGCGACATTTGCCAACGGCGTGCTCACCGTGACGGGTGACGCCGCCGGCAACTCGATCGCCATCAGCCGGAACGCGGCTGGAAGGATCCTGGTGAACAACGGCGCCATCGCGGTGGTCGGCGGCACGCCCACGGTGGCCAACACCGCGCTGATCCGGGCCTTCGGCCAGGGAGGCAACGACTCCCTCAGCCTCAACGAGGTCAACGGCGCGCTGCCGCGGGCGAACCTGTTCGGCGGCGCCAACAACGACGCTCTCACCGGCGGCTCCGGCGGCGACCAGCTCTTCGGCCAGACCGGCAACGACACCCTCCTGGGCCGTGGCGGCTTCGACGTCCTCACCGGCGGTTCTGAGAACGACACGTTCACAGGCGGCGACGCCGACGACCAAGTCTTCGGCCAGGGCGGCAACGACCGGATGATCTGGAATCCCGGCGACGACACCGACCTCAACGAAGGCGGAGCCGGCACCGACACGGTCGAAGTCAACGGCGGCGGCGGCGGTGAGCAGTTCACCACCACGGCGAACGGCACACGCGTCCGGTTCGACCGCCTCAACCCAGCGCCGTTCGCAATCGACATCGGCACGTCCGAGAATCTGGTCCTCAACGCGAACGGTGGCGACGACAGCTTCTCCGCCACCGGGAACCTGGCTGCCCTCATCAAGATCACCGTCGACGGTGGGGCGGGCAACGACACGCTCCTCGGCTCCAACGGCATCGACATCCTGCTCGGCGGCGACGGCAACGACTTCGCCGACGGCCAGCAGGGGAACGACGTGGCCTTCCTGGGCGCCGGCGACGACGACTTCCAGTGGGATCCCGGCGACGGCAGCGACGTCGTCGAGGGCCAGGACGGCTCCGACACGATGCTCTTCAACGGCAGCGCCGCCAACGAGAACTTCGACGTGGCCGCCAACGGCGGGCGCGTCCTGTTCTTCCGCAACATCGCCAACGTGACGATGGATCTCGACAACGTCGAGATCGTCGATGTCCGGGCCCTCGGCGGCGCAGACACGACCGTGGTCAACGACCTCAGCGGTACGGACGTCACCGAGGTGAAGACCGGCCTGGCTGCACCCGGTGGCGGCGGCGATCTCCAGCCCGACAACGTCGTCGTCCGGGCCACAAACGGCGACGACGTCGCCCTGGCGACCGGCGATGCCGCGAGCGTCTCCGTCTTCGGTCTGGCCGCCCAGGTGGACATCGACGGCGCCGAGAGCTCCAACGACCGGCTGACGATCAACGTGCTGGCCGGCGACGACGTGGTCGACGCTACCGGCCTCACCGCCGCGGCAATCCAGCTCACCGCCGACGGTGGCAACGACGACGACGTCCTCATCGGCGGCGACGGCAACGACGTCCTGCTCGGCGGTCCGGGCGACGACGTGCTGATCGGCGGCCCGGGCGTCGACGTCATCGACGGCGGCGCCGGCGACAACATCGTGATCCAGCTCGTCGGGGCCGACAAGGTAGCTTCGGCCAAGTCCGCGGACGGGGCGTGGCTGGCAAGTCACATCCGGGTCGTCAACGGCGCGACCGTGCTCGACGTCGGCGGGAAGAACCGCACGCTTCCCGAGGCTGACCTGAGCCGGCTCGTCCGGAACGCCCCCACGCCCTGAGCCGGCGCGACTTCCTCGCACATGCGAGCGCCAGAACCGCACGTTGGTTCTGGCGCTCGCAATCGCCGGTAAAAAGGAAGGCGGATGAGAGATCTTCGCCTGGCGCTGGCCGTCGGGCTGGCGTTCGCGGCCCTCGCGGCGGCCGGCTGCGGCGGCGGCAACGACGAGGGATCCGCGACGACGTCGACTCCCGACGTCCCGCGACTCATCGCCACCGTCGGATCTCCCGACGACCCGGATGCCTACGAGATCAGCCTCACGACCGAGGACGGGGAAAAGGTGACCACCGTGCTCGTGTCCGGCGAATACCTGCTCGAGATCGACGACCGGTCTACCATCCACAACTTCCATCTGGCGGCGCGGCAGACCGGCGTCGACCTGGCCACCGAGATCGCGGGCACGGGCGAGAGGGCGACTGTCGTCATGCTCCAGGAGCCGGAGGCGTACATCTACTTCTGCGACGCACACCCTGCCCGGATGGAGGTCACCTTCAGCATCCACGACCGGATACGGACGCAGAACTGAGCAAGCGCATCCTCACGAGGCGCGAGCTCAACCGGGCGCTGCTCTCGCGCCAGCTCCTGCTCGAGCGTAAGCCCCTCACCGCGACCCGCGCCGTCGAGCGGGTCGCCGGGCTCCAGGCGCAGTACACGCCGTCGCCGTACCTGTCGCTTGCCGCGCGCGTCGACGGCTTCGAGCGCGGGTCCCTCACGCGCGCGCTCGAGCACCGCCGCGTGGTGAAGGCCCTCCTGCAACGCGGCACGCTCCACCTGGTCACGCCGCGCGACCTGTGGGCGTTCGCGATCGCGCGTCGCGAGCTCGGAGCGAACTACTGGCCGCCCGCTTACGAGCGCAGCCTCCCCGAGCGGAAGAGCGAGGTCAAGACCGCACTCGCCGAGGAGGCCGCGAGAGTCGAAGCCCTGGTGGCATAGGGGCGGCAGTTTCCGTCAGGTCCGTTTCGTGCGTATGGTTCTGATGTGGTCATCACCGGAAATCCCGCGGAGTCGGGCGCCGACCTCGCGGTCAACATCGTCAACACCTGGGAGTCGCTTCCTTCTCCACACGACGGGCTCGAGGACGTCGACGATCTGCGCATCTTCCTCCGCGCGGTAGGACGCGCCGAGTCTGCCGCCGCCGTCACCGATCGTGACCTCGCCGAGTTCAAGCATCTCCGCGGCCGCCTGCGGCGGGTGTTCGAGACGGACGACGTCCCAGAGGTGGCGAGCGTGCTGAACGCGCTCGCTACGGAGAGCGGCGCGGTTCCTCGGCTGGCGCCGGGCGGTGAGGGCTGGAAGCTCGAGTTCGGGCCCGAGGACGGGTCGATCACGGGCCGCCTCGCAGCGGCGGCGGCGGTTGCGCTGATCGAGATCGTGCGGGCGCACGGACTCACGCGCTTCGGGACGTGCGCCGCAGAACCGTGCATGTGCGCGTACGTCGACCGCACCAAGAATCGAAGCAAGCGGTACTGCTGCGAGCTCTGCGCCGATCGCGCCGCCCAGCGGGACTACCGCGCTCGCCGGCGCGACTCGTAGCCTTGCGTCAGTCTCTAAGTCTCTATAGCATATGACGCCAGGCGCCGGTCTACCCCTGACTGCCTCTCGGGCTAGCGGCGCCGGTGGAGCCGAGAGCCAGCGGGTGTCATTTCGTCCGGCAACGCAGTGGCGCCCGCACTCTCGGCAAAGCGGACACTACGCCAGAAGCGGGCCCGCTTCATCCCTCAGATCCGTTCCGCCCCACGGGCCGTAAAGCGGGTGGGTAGGCAACCGGCGCCGAGGCGCCGTCACCGAGGGAGGAACCAGGATGAGCCGCAGTCCTTTGGCCCGCCGTGCGGCGTGCGCTGCAGTTGTGCTCGCCGCGGTGCTGATCGTCGCCCCGTCGGCCTCGGCCGCACCGCTCGCAGGCTCCACGAACCTGCGCGTCGCCGCTATCACGCCGCACAGC
>DAITAN010000189.1:0-5256 GCA_036824235.1 Gaiellaceae bacterium
GTTGACGGACAGGTGCCGACGGCGGCCGTCGAGCTGCGCTTCGAGGACGACGCGGTGTCGGTGCTCGCGCGCGCGGAGGCCGCTCTGGCACAGGCAAAAATCGAGAGCGGCGCTGGAAGTACCTGGTCGGCGGCTGTTGAACCCGGAGGCTGAGAGATTTAGGCTTGGGAGGGCGTACTGTGGCGACAATTCTCGAGCTTGCGGCGTATGCGGACGTCTCCGCGGAGAACGTCCTGCGAGTCGTTCACGGCGAGGCTGTGAGCGAGGACGTCGAGGCGCGCGTGCACGAGGCAATCGAGGCGCTCGGCGATCCTCCGTACCCGGGGCGGGTCGAGGTCTTGCCGGCGTTGCCGGAGGGCCCGGAGCGTGATGACCTCCTGGAGCGCTTCCGCGCCACCGCGGCCGAGCTCGAAACCACCCTCCCACAGGGAGTCGGCTCGGTGGTCTACGAGGCCCTGCGCGTCGAGGTTCGCCCCGTCGCGCAGCACGTCGCCGAGCTGGGCGCGCTGTTCGAGCGCATGCTGGCGCGGCTCGAGGACGTCTCGACCGGCGTTCAGGACGAACGCCGCGACCGGCTCGACGATGTCGCGCTGCTCACCGAACTCGTGACCAACGGCTGGCGCTCGGTCGACCGGCGCCTGGCGCGCCTGGAGCAGATCGTCGCCCGCGTCGAGGCGGGCCGAAACAGCCGCCGTGAGGCCCGGATCTATCGCCTCGACGACGCAGCCGGAGGCTCTCCGGCGGAGTAGGCTGCCTGCGTGGCCAGCGCAGGCGACGTGATCCGCAACCCGGCGACGGGAGAGACCCTCACCTTCGTGGTGACGTCCGCCGACTCGGGCGGCAAGCTCCTCCAGGTCGACGTCACGGCGGCGCCGCACAAACAAGGGCCGCCGCTCCACGTCCACCGCGCCTTCGTCGAGCGCTACGACATCAAGGAGGGCAGGGTCGCGATTGCGCTGCACGGCGACATCCGCATCCTGGAGCCCGGCGACCGCCTGGATGTCCCGCGGGGCGCCGCGCACACCTTCAAGGTCGAGGGCGACGCGCCCGTGCGGATGGTCGTCGACTTCGAGCCCGCGGGGACGTACGAAGGCTTTCTCGAGACGATGTACGGCCTCGCCGAGGCCGGTAAGACTGACGAGCAGGGCCGACCGAACCTCCTGCACATGGCGGTGATCGGCCGCAAGCACCTGGACGACTTCGCGCTCGCGCGGCCGACGTACCACGTCCAGAAGCTCCTATTCGCCCTCCTCGCGCCGATCGGGCGCCTGTTCGGCTACAGCGCCTCAGCTACACACTGACGCCGTAAGCCTCGGTGAACGCGTTCTCGGCGTACGAGTCCGAGGCGTAGGCGAAGCCCCTGTCGCCCCAGCCCGTGCCCCAGCTGTTTCTGACGATGAACTCGCCGGGCCGGTAGCCGACGATCGCGACCGCGTGGCCGCCGCGCGCCGTCCTCGGCTTGTACTCGGCGAGGACGCCGGCGTTGTCGGAGGCAGCGTCCCAGGTCGCGTCCACGTCCAGGCGCGTGAGGATCGGCCCGTTCGTGGCGAGCCAGGTGCGCCAGTTCGCCGGGTTCACGCCCAGGTTGAAGTACGCGAGGACCTTCAGCTGGGCCGCGAGCGCGTAGAGCGTGTTCGCCGAGCCGCCGAAGAGCTTGCCGGTGGCCCACGGCAGCGCGGAGTCGCGCACCGCCCCGTACTTGCGGGCGATGTCGAGCGCGGACTTCAGACTCGTGCCCTCGGCCTCGACGAACGTCGTCGGCCTCGTGATGAACTGATCCGTCTCCTTCGAGGCCATCCAGATGAAGCGGGGCGAGAGCATCGTCGACTGCGGGAGCCTCCCCGACTTGACGAAGTGCCAGCGCAGGACCGAGTCCGCCGTTGCCCAGCCCACGCAGGAGCCCGTCGACTTCTGGTCGTTGATCCTCCACCAGTCCGCCCGGAGGTCCTTGGTCGAAGGAACCCGCGGGGCAGTGGCGATCATGTCCGCTTCCTGCGCGTTTCGGAACGTCCAGTCCTCCTGCGTCTTGGGCGACGGGACGACGTTCAGGATCCGCTTCGGCTGGCGCTTCTTGGACGCTCGCTTGCGCGGCCTCGGCTTCGCCTTCGGCGCCTGTCTACGACCGGCCATGGGATACCTCCTGAGAGCTTGCTGGGACTGACGACCCCGGCCGAGTCTACTCCCACCCGGGCAGATCGCCTTCACGGTATGGGCGAGCCTCGGGCTCTGAGACGTCCGCGTACGCGACGGCCCCGGAGTCCGTCTCCTCCTCCACTCCGGCCCCGTGCTGCAGCGCCACGTCCGTCCGCGGATACACGACCTTCGAGCCGGGCGTCCTTGCACCCACCGCAACGAAGACACACGGGCCATCGCCCGCGCCCACGATCACGTGCTCCGTCCAGGGTGGACAGTGGAAGAAGTCCCACTGCCGCAGCGGCCGCTCCTCGCCCTCGACCAGGAGCAAGGCCTCCCCGGCGAGCATGAGGAACGCCTCCTGGTCTTCCTCGCTGTGGTACATGCACGCCGGCTGGCCGGGCGTAAGGACGGCGACGTTGAAGCCGACCTGGGCGAAGCGGACGTCGCCCTGGAAGTTGACGTACCCCCCGTACTCGGGATTCTCGTACCACTTCGCTTCACGTGCGTTGAGCACGTACCAGCCCTCGCCCGCAGGCTCGAGCCCCTTCTCGGTGCTGACCAGGCGTGCCTCCTGCACCATGTGCGCCTCCTTCACGGGTGACCTCTGACCCCGTAGCATCGCGCTTCCTAGGCACATGGGGAGCCCGCATCCGATCGGCTTGCTGCTCGCCACCGAGGAGGACTGGCCGACCGCTCTCGAGGCCCTGCTCGACCGGGTCGGCCCCGTCCGCTACCGGGGCGAGACACACGTGCTCGCGGCGCGCCGGATCAGGAACGAGCCCTTCGACTTGCGGCACCAGCCGGGCTACTCGCTCGTCATCGACCGTCTCTCCTGGTGGTACGACCTCCCGCGCGAGTGGCTGAAGAAGATCGCCCTGATGGACGAGGTCTACCTGCTGAACAACCCCTTCACGTTCCAGGCCATGGAGAAGCACGCCGCCTACTGCGCGATGATGCGGCTCGGCCTCAAGGTCCCGGAGACCTGGCTCCTCCCGCACAAGCTTCCGCCCGACAACCCGCGGTACGTGCCGATGGCGGAGCGCTACAACCCGGACTTCGACCTCGACGAGGTCGCCGGCAACGTCGGCTACCCGCTCTTCATGAAGCCGTTCGACGGCGGCATGTGGGTGGGCGTCACGCGGATCGCCGGCCCGGAGGAGCTCCACACCGCCTACGACGAGTCGGGCGAGCGGCTGATGCACCTCCAGGCGAGCGTCGAGGACTACGACGTCTTCACGCGCAGCCTCTCCATCGGCCCGCAGACGCGCGTCATGCAATACGACCCTGGAGCGCACGGCCACTACCGCTACCAGGTCGGGCTCGACTTCCTCTCGCCGGAGCTCGAGCGCGAGACCGCGATCATCAGCCGCCTCGTGAACGCGTTCTTCCGCTGGGAGTTCAACTCGTGCGAGACGATCGTCAAGGACGGCCAGGCTCATCCGATCGACTACGCCAACGCCTCGCCCGACATCGCGCTCGTCAGCCTCCACTACCACTTCCCGTGGGCGATCAAGTCCCTCCTGGCGTGGTGTGCGTTCTGCGTGGCCACCGGCCGCTCGATGCGCCTCAATCAGCGGACGCGCGAGTACTTCGAGGTCGGCGACGACCCGGAGCTCAGCTACGAGCAGAAGCTCGACCGGTATGCGGAGCTCGCGGACGCCTATTTCCAGGCCGACCGCTTCGAGGAGTTCTGCGCGACCGCCCTCCCCCACCTCGACGAGCTGACCGTCGAGTATGTCGAGAGCCCCGAGTTCGACGACCTGGTCGTCAGGGCTATCCGCCTCGAGGTGAAGCCCGAGCGGCAGGACGAGATGATCGAGCGCTGCCGGAGCCTGACCGCGCGGTGGGCGGCGGACGAGCGGGCCGCGGCGGCTTGAGCCGGACCCGGCACGTCGTCTTCGGCACGGGCGAGACGATTGCCGGGACGGTCTACGGAACGATCATCGTCCTGGCGGCGCTCGTAGCCGGAGCGGCCAACACGCAGGGCAGGATGTGGCACCTCGCGGCCATCGTCGCGACGACCTCCAGCGTCCTGTGGCTCGCACACGTCTACGCACACGCGCTGGCCGAGAGCGTCAGCGAGGAGCGGCCGATGCGCGCCCGCCAGCTTGTCGACGTCGGCCATCGCGAGGCGACGATCGTCCTCGCGGCCGTCGCCCCCTGCGCGGCAGTCGTTCTCGGCGCACTCGACGTCCTGAAGGACTCGACGGCCCTGTGGCTCGCCGTCTGGCTCGGCGTCGGCACGCTGGCGGTGCAGGGGCTCCGCTACGCCCGGATCGAGCAGCTGGGCCGCCTGGCGACGCTCGCCGTCATCGGGACGAACCTCGCGCTCGGGCTCCTGATCGTCGCCCTCAAGGTCGCGTCGGCTAGCCGGCGGCCGACCCGTCTCCGCAGACCGGCGCTAAGCTCCCCGCGATGGCCGTCGAAGAGCTTCAGCATGGCGCCGAGCCGGATCCGTCCGAGGAACAGCGCGGCGTCCTCCGCTACTACGAGCTCGCCAAGCGGGCCGAGTGGCAGACGCACGATCTGCCCTGGAACGACATCCCGCCGATCCCGGAGGCACGCGGGTCCGCCCAGAAGCAGGCGCGCCGCAAGGACGTCTGGCGCTCGGTCATCACGCAGCAGTACCAGGCGGACATCCTCGCGGTGAAGATGGCTGCACAGCTCCTCAACCTGGCGCCCCATCACGAGGCGCGCCTCTACTACACGACGATGGCCCAGGACGAGGCCCGCCACGTCGAGTCGTGGCTGAAGCTCCTCGGAGAGGTCGGCGGCCCGGGCGAACGCGATCCGTACCTCGACGAGCTGGCGCGCATGTTCCTGGAGGACATCGAGCTGCTCGAAGAAAAGGTCTTCCTCATGCAGGTCTTCTTCGAGCGGCTGATCATCCCCCGGTTCCGGCTGATCGCCCGCTCCTCACGCGGCACCCTGCTCGAGGATCTCTGCAACCGGCTGACGATCGACGACGGGATCCACCACGGCGCGGGGATGGCCTACGAGCGCGTCCTGCTCGAGAGCGCGACGAAGAAGACGAAGCAGAAGCTCGTCACGGCCGCGAACCGCATGCTCCCGATCTTCGTGGAGCACGCGCTCTGGCGGCCCCCGGAGCGCGCCTGGACC
>DAITAN010000190.1:0-5255 GCA_036824235.1 Gaiellaceae bacterium
CATCGTCGCCTCGCAGACGATCCCGATCCTCGCGATCGCGCCGATGGTCGTCATCTGGCTCGGCGGTCGCGGGCTGCCGACGTGGTTCCCGGTCTCCGTCATCGCCGCGTACCTGACGTTCTTCCCGGTCACGATCAACGCGATCCGCGGCCTGGAGTCGGCCGACCCGCGCGCGCTCGAGCTGATGAACTCGTACGCGGCCGGGCGGTGGTCGGTGCTCTGGAAGCTGCGTGTCCCAGCGTCGCTCCCGTACCTCTTCGCAGCCTTCAAGATTTCGGCCACGGCCTGCGTAGTCGGCGCCATCATCGGTGAGCTGCCCGCGTCGATCCAGGAAGGCCTCGGCGGCGCGATCCTCAACTTCAACCAGTACTACGCCTCTTCGCCGGAGAGCCTCTGGGCGACCAACCTGATCGCCGCGGCGCTCGGCATCTCCTTCTTCCTCGTCATCGTGCTCGTCGAGAAGCTGGTCGTCCGCACCGCGCCGGAGCGGCTCGTATGAGCGTCGTTCGCCTTCGGCTCTCTCCCGTGGGGGAAACCATGTTCCCCCCGCGGGCCCCCTTCTTCAGCCCTTCTGAGGAGGGGTTCATGGGGGAACCAGGGGTTCCCCCATGCGAGAACCTTCCGGTTCCCTCACACACCCTCCCCCCGCTCATGGGCCGGTGACCGGCCCATGAGCGAGCGCGTGCCGGTGGTCTCGCTGCGGGGCGTCCGCAAGCAGTTCGGACGCGGCGGCGTCGTCGCGCTCGAGGGCATCGACCTCGAGGTGGGAGCGGGCGAGTTCATCTCCCTCATCGGGCCGTCCGGGTGCGGCAAGTCGACGCTGCTGCGCGTCGTCGGCGACCTCACCGACCCCACCGCCGGCGAGGTCGTCGTCAACGGGAAGCCCGCGCGCCAGGCGCGGATCGACCGCGACTACGGGATCGTCTTCCAGGACGCGGTGCTCTACGACTGGCGCACGGTGGCGAAGAACATCGCCCTGCCGCTCGAGATGCTCGGGTGGGACCGCAAGCGCCGCGCCGAGCGCGTGGACGAGATGCTCGAGCTCGTCGAGCTCGCCGGGTTCGAGGGCCATCGCCCGTGGCAGCTCTCGGGCGGGATGCAGCAGCGGGTGTCCATCGCACGGGCGCTCTCCTTCGACCCGGCGCTCCTCTTGATGGACGAGCCGTTCGGCGCGCTCGACGAGATGACCAGGGAGCGTATGAACATGGAGCTCCTGCGCATCTGGGAACAGGCAGGGAGCACGATCCTCTTCGTCACGCACTCGATCGCCGAGGCGGTGTTCCTCTCGACGCGGGTCGTCGTCATGTCGCCGCGGCCCGGTCGGATCGCCGACGTCGTGCCCATCGACCTGCCCCGGCCGCGGACGGTCGAGACCCGCGAGGACCCGCGCTTCTTCGAGCTGGTGACACAGGTGCGCGAGCTCCTGCGGGCCGGCGGAGCCGACCTCCCGGTTCCCGAGGAGATCGAAGCGTGAGCACCGCCCCGACCGCCGTACAGCCGCTCCCGCGCGGATCGCTCGCCGACAGCGTCGGCAGGCGCGCGCGCGACTGGGCGCCGGCGCTGATCGTCTTCGTGCTCGGAATCGCCCTCTGGGAGGGCCTCGTGCGCGGCCTCGACGTCGAGCGCTTTCTCCTGCCGCCCCTCTCGGACATCCTCCAGACCTTCTGGGACCAGCGGGATACGTTCGTCTCGGCCGGCCTGTTCACGTTCAAGGAGGCGCTCGGCGGCTTCGCCATCGGCTCGCTCGCCGGCATCGTCGTCGCGCTCGTTCTCGCGCGCTGGCGTCCGCTCGGCTCCGCGCTCATGCCCTACGCCATCGCCGCCAACGCGATCCCGATCATCGCCTTCGCGCCGATCACGAACAACTGGTTCGGAATCCTCTCGCCGGTCTCGAAGATGGTGATCGCGGCCGTCATCTGCTTCTTCCCGGTGATGATCAACACGCTGCGCGGACTGACGTCCGTGCCACCCGAGGCCGTCGAGCTGATGCGGTCCTACGCCGCCAGGGAGCGCGACATCTTCCGACGCGTGCGCTTTCCGCACGCGCTTCCGTTCATCTTCTCGGCCCTGAAGGTGGCGACGGTCCTGGCCATGATCGGCGCCATCGTCGGCGACTACTTCGGCGGCTCGGATCAGGCGCTCGGGATCCTGATCCGGCGCTCCGCGGGAATCTTCGCGTTCGAGGAGGCCTGGGCGGCGATCCTCGTCGCGTGCTTCCTCGGCGTCGCCTTCTACGGCATGGTCGCTCTCGTCGAGCGGCTGACGATGAGCTGGCACGTCTCTGCACGGGGGAAGGACTAGGAGGGGGACAACGGAGGACAGAAAGGGGTATCGATGAGGAAGGCTCGATGGTGGCGCCTAGCGGCGCTGGTCGCGGCCGTGCTGCTCGCATTGGTCGCCTGCGGTGGAGACGACGACGAAGACGGGGACGCTTCGGGGGACACGGGCTCGGGCGAGCCGGCCGAGCTCCAGCCGGCCACCCTCCAGCTGAAGTGGGTGACGCAGGCGCAGTTCGCGGGCTACTACGCCGCGCTCGACCAGGGCTACTACGAGGACGAGGGCATCGACCTCACGATCAAGCCCGGAGGCCCCGACATCGTCCCCGAACAGGTCGTGCTCGGCGGGCAGGCCGAGTTCGGGCTCAACTGGCTCGACAACACGCTCGCGACACGCGACCAGGGCGGCGAGATCGTCAACATCGCGCAGGTCTTCGCCCGCTCGGGAATGACCGAGGTGACCTGGGCCGACTCCGGCCTCGACGACATCACCGCGCTCGAGGGCAAGAAGGTCGGCGTGTGGCTCGGCGGCAATGAGCACAAGCTCTTCGCCGCGCTGACGAAGAACGGGATCGATCCCGACTCCGACGTCGAGATCGTCGCCCAGCCGTTCGACATGAACCTCTTCCTGAACCGGGAGGTCGACGCGGCCGCGGCGATGACCTACAACGAGCTCGCGCAGGTCCTGGAGCAGGAGAACCCGGACACCGGCGAGCTGTACACGCTCGAAGACCTGAACGTCTTCCTCATGTCCGATCTCGGCACGGGTGCCCTCGAGGATGGCGTCTTCGTGCGGGCGGACTGGATCCAGGACGAGGCGAACCAGGATCTCGCCACGCGCTTCCTGAAGGCGAGCTTCAAGGGCTGGGTGTACTGCCGTGACAACCCCGAGGAGTGCCTGCAGATCGTGCTCGAGAACGGGCCGACCCTCGGTGAGGGGCACCAGCGCTGGCAGCTAAACGAGATCAACAAGCTGATCTGGCCGAACGAGCTCGGGATCGGGGTCATGGATCCGGCCGGGTTCGACAACACGGCCCAGATCGCGCTCGACTACGGCGTGATCAAGAGCGAGGCGTCCAGCGACACCTTTGTCACCGACTACGCGGACGCGGCCGTCGCCGCGCTCGAGGAGGAAGGCGTCGACGTCAACGGCGCCGACTTCGAGCCCGCGGAGGTCGAGGTGACGCCGGGCGGCGAGTAGTTCGATCAGGCCTGACAACGTGGCCGCCGGAGGTGATACTTCCGGCGGCCACGTTTTCCCGAGGAGGCGCGCAATGTCGGTTCTGATCAAGGGCGGCCGGGTCGTCACGGCGGCCGACGACTACGTCGCAGACGTGTTCATCGAGGACGAGTCGGTCACGCTCATCGGCGCGTCGCTCGACGTTCAGGCCGACCGGGTGATCGACGCGACGGGAAAGATGGTGCTCCCGGGCTGCATCGATCCCCACACGCACCTGGACATGCCGTTCGGGGGGACGACGTCCTGCGACGACTTCACCTCGGGCACCGTCTCGGCCGCGTTCGGCGGGACGACGTGCCACGTCGACTTCTGCATCCAGGGCAAGGGGCAGACGTTCGCCGAGGCCCTCGAGACCTGGCACGGGAAGATCGAGTCCGCGAAGCCGGTCATCGACGTCGGCTTCCACCTCGCGGTCACCGACCTGCACGAGGGCGGGACGCTCGAGGAGCTCGCGCGTATGCCGGACGAGGGCGTCACGAGCTACAAGCTCTTCATGGCCTACAAGGGCGCGATCATGGTCGACGACGAGACCTTGTTCCGCGTTATGCAGACCGCCGCCGACACGGGCGCGCTCGTCATGGTGCACGCCGAGCATGGCGACTCCATCGACGTGCTCGTGAAGCAGGCGCTGGCCGAGGGCAAGACCGACCCGATCTGGCACGCCCGCACACGCCCGCCCGAGACCGAGGGGGAGGCGACGAACCGCGCCGTTCAGCTCGCGCA
The DNA here is from genome assembly GCA_036824235.1 of Gaiellaceae bacterium. Lineage (GTDB taxonomy): Bacteria > Actinomycetota > Thermoleophilia > Gaiellales > Gaiellaceae > JAIBJN01. Next base: position 4,240 of record DAITAN010000190.1, read on the forward strand.
TGTGGCCGGCTGCAACCTCTACGTCGTCCACGTCTCGTGCAAGGAGTCGATCGACCCGATCGCCCGCGCCAAGGAGCTCGGCTGGGCCGCCCACGGCGAGACCTGCACGCAGTACCTCTTCGTCGACGAGACGTTTCTCGAGCGCCCCGACTTCGAGGGCGCGAAGTATGTCTACACGCCGCCGCCGCGCGCGAAGGAGAACCAGGAGCACCTCTGGCACGCGGTCGCCACGGACATCCTCTCCGTCATCTCGACCGACCACTGCCCGTTCCGCTGGGCCGATCAGAAGTCACTCGGTCGCGACGACTTCTCCAAGATCCCGAACGGCGGGCCGGGGCTCGAGGACCGGCTGATGATGATCCACGAGTTCGGCGTGCGGGGCGGGCGGATCTCGCTCAACCGCATGGTCGAGCTGCTGTCGACGAACCCGGCTAAGTACTTCGGCCTCTACCCGCGCAAGGGCACGATCGCCGTCGGTTCCGACGCGGACATCGTCGTCTTCGATCCCGACAAGCGCGTGACTCTTTCCGTCGAGCGCAGCCATTCGCGGGTCGACTACAACCTCTACGAGGGCACCGAGGTCACCGGTGCGCCGGAAACCGTCCTCGTCAGGGGCAAGGTGATCGTCGACGCCGGGGAGCTCGTCGGCCAGCCCGGCGACGGGCGGTTCGTGAAGCGCGCGCGCTTCGGGGAGCAGCTGACTACGGCCGCAGGCGCCGCGGCCTAGGAGTGAGCAATGTCGACGCCGGAACGACGCTTCGGACCCGGACGCGGGGTAACGATCGGCGGGATCATCGTCGTAGGGGGATCGTGCTCGTGCTCCTCGGCTGGACGATCGTTGGGATCATCGTGATCCTGCTCGGCCTGATCGCCTTCGGCGGCTTCGCGCGCGGCCGCTGGTACTAGAAGGGCTAGCGCGGCAGCGGTCGCGTCCAGCGGGTCTGCCGGACGACGCCGATCGTACGCCTGCGTGACTCGCGGAGCGCCGCCGCCTCGGCGGAGCCGCTGCGCCCGCT
>DAITAN010000191.1:0-5253 GCA_036824235.1 Gaiellaceae bacterium
AGCGACCGAGGTGAGCTCGCGCAGGGCCGCAAGGCGCTGGAGCGCCTGGCCCTCGAGCTGGCGGACGCGCTCGCGCGTGAGCCCGAGCTCGGCGCCGATCGCCTCGAGCGTCCACGGGTCGCCCTCGAAGCCGAAGCGCAGCTCGAGGATGCGCCGCTCGCGCTCGGGGAGAGCGTCGAGCGCCTTGCGCACGCCCTGCTTGCGCAGCGACTCCTCGGCCTCCTCGAACGGATCGGCGGCCTCGCGGTCGGCGAAGAGATCGCCGAGCTCGCCCTCGTCGTCGGCGCCCACGCTCTGGTTGAGCGAGACCGACGCCTGGGCGGCCGAGAGAGCCTCCTCGACGTGCTGGACCGGCAGGCCGGTGGCCTCCGCGAGCTCCTCGCGCGTCGCGTCGCGGCCGAGCTCGACCTCGAGCCGGCGTGCGGCCCGGCCGAGCTTCTGCTGCCGCTCGACGACGTGGACGGGGACGCGGATCGTGCGCGCGTTGTTGGCGACGGCGCGCTGCACCGACTGGCGGATCCACCAGGTCGCGTATGTGGAGAACTTGAACCCGCGGCGCCAGTCGAACTTCTCGACGGCGCGGTTGAGCCCGAGCGTGCCTTCCTGGATCAGGTCCAGGAACGGGACGCCGAGGCCGCGGTAGCCCTTGGCGATGGAGACGACCAGGCGGAGGTTCGACTCGATCATGCGGCGCTTTGCGAGCAGGTCGCCCTTCTCGATCTCCTTGGCGAGGGTGACCTCCTCGGCGGCCGTCAAAAGCTTATGCCGACCGACGTCGGCGAGGAAGAGCTGCAGGCTGTCGCCGGCCCCGTGTGTGGGGTCGGCCGGCGCGACGACGACTTCCTCGGCGGGTGCGCCGATTTCCAGCCCGATCGTCTCGAGCTCGTGCGTGACCTGGAGGACGTCCTCGTCGCCGAGGTCGAGCTCGAGTGCAAGTGCCTCGATCTCTGCAGGCTCGACGTAGCCGCGCTCTTCAGCAGCCTCGATGAGGTGGCGGCCCGCCTGGGTGTCAAGAACTTCGTGCACGGAGTTCTGGCTCAAGTCTTTCTACTCGTCCTTTCGCTAAACGAGGGCAGCGTGGATTGCGCGGCAGGGTGGGATTTCTGCGGCTCCACCCCAAACAACGTTCTCACTCTACGACTCATTCCCTCGTCGGCCTACCCGCAGATGGGTGTCTTAACCGGGCGTTAATGGTGCTTTGTGCGGCTTGTTGCGGGAATTAAGACGCCGCGGAAGCCGAAGTGTTGGCGGTCTCGGCCTCCTGACCGCCGTTTTCAGCCTCGCCGCTGGGCTCGCGCGGAGCGGTCGCCCACTCCTCGTCGAACTCCACGCGCCACTTCCCGTCTTCCTCGCCCTGCTCGAGCTTGAGCTTGGCGCTGAACATGCGCCCGGAGCGGCCTTTGAAGCCAGGAACGGCCTTCTCAGTGCGCCGCTTCTCCATCAGCTCCTTGACGACGCTGACGGGGAGGATCTTGTTCGCCTTCTTCTTCCAGATGACGAAACCGCAGCCCGGGTCGTCCTTCGACCAGCACGAGTAGCCCTTGCGGTTCTCGATCACGTCGCGGCCGCAGACCGGGCACGGGCCAAGATTCGCCCGCTCGATCTTCACGCCCTTGAGCTTGTCGAGCTCCTGGACGGTGTCGGTCGTGAACTTGACGATGTCCGACATGAAGGCCGGGCGGGTGTCCTCGCCCTGCTCGATCAGCGAGAGCCGGTGCTCCCAGTTCCCGGTGAGCTCGGCCGACGTCAGTGGGTGCTCGCCGAGCAGCGAGATGACCTGCACGCCCTTCTCGGTCGCGATGAGCGCTCGGCCCTCGCGCTCGATGTAGCCGACCTGGATCAGCCGCTCGATGATCGACGCGCGCGTTGCCGGCGTGCCGATGCCGGAGTCCTTCATGGCCTCGCGGAGCTCGGCGTCCTCGATCTCCTTGCCCGCGGCCTCCATGGCGCCCAGCAGCGACGCCTCGGTGAAGCGCCGCGGCGGCTGCGTCTCCTTGCGAAGCGAGTCGACCGAGCGAGTCTCGACGCCCTCGCCCTGCTCGAGCTTCGGGAGAAGCTGGTCGCCGCCGGAGTCGTCCTCGTCCTTCCCGCTCTGCGCCTCCTCGCCGTAGACGGACTTCCAGCCGGCCTCGATGAGGATCCGGCCCGACGTGCGGAAGACGTGCTCGGCGACGGTGGTCTCGATCCGCGTGCGCTCGAAGACGGCGTCGGGGTGGAAGATCGCGAGAAAGCGCTTGGCGACAAGGTCGTAGATGCGGCTCTCGTCGGGCCCCATCTTCGAGACGTCGTGCTCGGAACGCGTCGGGATGATCGCGTGGTGGTCCTCGACGCGCTTGTCGTTGACGACGCGGCCGAGCGGAAGCTTGTCCATGCGCGTGACGAAGGCGGCACCCTTCGCGTAGCGCTCGTTGCGGCCGACGTGCGCCGCGGTCGGCTTGATCTCGCCGATCATGTCGCTCGTCAGGAAGCGCGAGTTCGTGCGCGGATAGGTGATCGCCTTGTGCTCCTCGTAGAGCTTCTGCGCGGCGGCGAGCGTCCGCCTGGCCGAGAAGCCGAAGAGCGTGTTGCCATGACGCTGGAGCGACGTGAGGTCGTAGAGGAGCTGCGGCGACTCCTTCTCCTCCTTCTTCTCCAGCTTCGTGATCGTCCCGGGCTGCCCCGTGGTGTCCTTGACGATCGCGGCCGCCTCGTCCTCCTTGATCCGCTTGCCGCCGAGGTAGCGGCCGGTGTAGAGCCGCTCGCCGGTCGCGGCGAAGCGCGCCTCGACGAGCCAGTACGGCTCCGGGACGAATGCGCGGATCTCCACCTCGCGGCGGACGACGAGCGCGAGCGTCGGCGTCTGCACCCGGCCGAGCGAGACGGCGCCGTCGAAGGCCGCCCGCAGCCGGATCGACGCGGCGCGGGTCGCGTTCATGCCCACGAGCCAGTCGGCCTCGGAGCGCGAGCGCGCAGCCTCTTCCAGGAGGCGCATCTCCTCACCGTCCCTGAGGTGCGCGAAGGCCTCCTCGATCGCCTTCTTCGTCATCGAGCTGAGCCAGAGGCGCTTGACCGGCTTGCTCACGCCGGAGGTCTCGAGCAGGTACGCGAAGATGAGCTCGCCTTCCCGCCCCGCGTCGCAGGCGTTGACGATCAGGTCGACGTCCTTGCTCTTCATGAGCTTGTGGACGGCCTGGAGCTGCTTCTTCGCCCGGTCGTCGTTGGGCAGGAGCTTGAACTGCTGCGGGACGATCGGCAGGTCGGCGAACCGCCACTTCTTGAGCTTCTCGTCGTACTCCTCCGGGGCCGCGAGACCGACGAGGTGGCCGATCGCCCACGTGATGACGTAGCCGTCGCCATCGATGTGCGTCTTGTCCTTGCTCTGCTTGAAGGTGCCCGGCAGCGCGCCCGCGAGGTCGCGGCCGACGGAGGGCTTCTCTGCGATTACAAGCGTCTTGGACACTCAGATCACGGTAGCAACGCGCTAAACGGCAAGAATGGACGTGGACTTGAGACCTCTGCTGGCCATCGACGGCGACAACCTCGCCCACCGAGCCTTCCACGCGCTCCCCTCGTCGATCAAGGACGGCGCCGGGAACCAGGCGAACATGATCGTCGGCTTCGCCAACATGCTCCTGAGGGCGTGGGAGGACGAGGAACCGCGCACGGTATTCGTGGGATTCGACTCCATAGGGGTTCCCACCTACCGGACCGCTCTTCTTCCGGAATATCAGTCCGGCCGCGATTTTCCTCCGGTTCTCACCTCGCAGCTCGACAAGCTGCCCGAGCTGGTCGAGGCGCTGGGCTTTCAGTGGGCCAAGGAAGACGGGTACGAAGCGGACGACTTCCTCGGCGCCGTCGTCACGGTCGAGGAGGCTCGCGGCGGGAAGACGCTCGTCTTCACCAACGACCGTGACCTCTTCCAGCTCGCCAGCAAGAACACGACGATCCTGCGCCCCAAGCCGGGCCAGCGGGAGCTCGTGCGCGTCGGTCCCAAGGAGGTGAAGGAGATCTACGGCGTCGCGCCGGAGCTCGTGCCCGACTTCGTCGCCCTCCGCGGCGACCCCTCCGACCGCATCCCCGGCGCGAAGGGCATCGGCCCCGGTCGCGCAGCGAGCCTCCTCGCCAAGTACGGCTCGCTCGAGGCCTGCCTCGAGGCCGGCGGCTTCCCCGACCAGGCCGACGCGCTGCGCGACTACCTCAAGATCACGACGCTCCAGGCCGACGCCAAGGTTCCGAAACTCCCTGACACCGACCCGACCTGGACCAAGGGAGCGGCTCTGGCCGAGTCGTGGGGCCTGGCCGGCGTGGCGAAGCGCATGGCAGAGCGGGCAGAGGCGTGAGCGACGCCCGGCCGATCAACTGCACCGACTACGAGCGGCTCGCCGAGGAGCGGGCCGAGCCCGGCTACTGGGGCTACGTCGTCGGCGGCGCCGGGGACGAGGTCACGCTGCGGGAGAACCGTGACGCCTACGGCCGCGTGCTCCTGCGGCCGCGGATGCTCGTGGACGTGAGCTCGGTGAGCACGGCGACGACCGTCCTCGGCACCGAGATCGCTCTGCCGCTGATGGTCGCCCCGACGTCGCTCCAGCGCGTCGCTCACCCCGAGGGCGAGCCGGCCCTTGCCCGGGCGGCGGCCTCGGTCGGGACGATCTACACGCTCTCGAGCCTCGGAAGCGTTCGGCCGGCGGAGCTGGCGGAAGAGGCACCGGAGGCGCAGCGCTGGTTCCAGCTCTACTGGTCGCGCGACCGCGACTTCACGCGCGACCTCGTCGCGGAGGCGGCGGAGAACGGATTTGGGGCGATCGTGCTCACCGTCGACCTTCCGACGGCGGGGCCGCGCGAGCGCGATCTGCGCAGCGGCTTCAGCCTGCCGGAGGACCTCGCCATGCCGAACCTCCCGCGGACGCTCGTGGGCAGCGACTACTTCCACGACGCGCTGGGCGAGATCGTGGACACGAGCCTCACCTGGCGCGACCTCGAGTGGCTGCGCTCCGAGTGCGAGCTCCCGCTTGTCGTCAAGGGCGTCCTCACCGCCGAGGACGCGTCGCTCGCCTGCGAGCACGGCGCCTCGGGGCTCGTCGTCTCGAACCACGGCGGGCGGCAGCTCGACGGCGTGCCGGCGACGCTCGACGTCCTCCCTGAGGTGGCCGAGGTCGTCGGCGGCCGCGCGGAGGTCTACCTCGACGGAGGCATCCGGCGGGGAACCGACGTCGCCAAGGCGCTCGCGCTCGGCGCGCGCGCCGTCTTCATCGGCCGGCCAGCGCTCTGGGGGCT
>DAITAN010000192.1:0-5251 GCA_036824235.1 Gaiellaceae bacterium
GCGGCCGTCGAGCGTCTTACCAGCCGCCGCGGAACGCTGCTGCGCGCGAACGTGGTCGCGCTCGTCGCCTGCGGCGTCCTGCTGGCGGTGGCTCCGGCGGCCGGCGCCGGGGTGACGCGGATCGCCCAGAACGCCTACGACCCGACCGTCGATCGGGGCAACGTCGCCTTCGCGACCGCGGCGGGCGACGTCGTCGTGCGCCCGGCCGGGGGCGGGGAGATCACGTATCCGGACGCGACCGAGCCGTCGCTCTCGGGGCCGTACCTCGCCTACCGGGACTCTGCCGGGATCCGGGTCATCCGCTGGGCGGACGGCACCGAGGTCAGGCGCATTGCCAGCCCGAACGTCTCCAAGCCCGCGCTCAACTGGCCGCGAATCGCCTTCGTCCGGCGCGCCTCCCCCTACGATCGCCTCTACGTCCGCAACCTCACGAGCAGCAAGGTGACGCTCTATGCGACTGTCCGCCTTCCGACCGACCTCGGGCGCCCGTCGCTCCGCCACGGCCGGCTGGCCTGGCACACGGCCACGAGGCAGGAGTCGAAGATCATGGTCGTCACGCTGGCGAGCGGCGCACGCCGGACGATGGCCGCGACGAGGATCGGGCTACTCGGGAACCCGTCCGTCTACCGCACCAGGCTCGTCTGGGTGGACGCGCGCTTCGGCGTCACGTTCCTCAAGCAGGGGTGGCTGACCGGGCCGAGGCGCGTCGTCCTGACCCGTCTCAAGAGCCGCACGGTGAGCTACTGGACGACCAGCGTTGCGAGCAACGCGACCTATATGACGCGCTGGGTCATGCCCACCGCGCAAACCGACGTTTATCGCCGCACGCCGTAAATTCACCCTAAAGGTCGCGAAACTGCTCCTCCCCCACTTGAGGGAATGCAAATCGTTCGGCCGCCCGTATAGTCCCGTATGCAAGAAGGCGCTCGCGCCTATCGGGTAGAGGTACCAACAGGGAGAGAAATGCGGCCATTCCTGTCCATGCGACTTGTCGTGCTGTGCATCGCTGCTGTGGCGGCGCTTGCGCTTGCCGGCTCGGCTTCGGCCGAACGCTACATCGTGCTCTACAAGGAGTACGGCTTCGGCAACTGGTCGGCGAAATCCGACGTCAAGCGCGTCGGCGGCTCCGTCGTCGCGACGTACCCGCAAATCGACGTCGTTATCGCTGAATCGAGTGATCCCGACTTCGTCAAGGACATGGACCGGCTGCGGTCCGTCGAGGGTGTCGCCTCGGTGGGCAGCGTCGTCGCGAGCGCCTCGGGCTTCGGCTTCGACGGCGGCTCCAACAAGCTCGACAACAAGCCGGTGGCGGACAGCGACACGTTCTCGTCGCTCCAGTGGTACGCCCAGCGGATCAAGGCGCCCGAGGCGCACAAGGTCACGGGCGGGAGTCCCGAGGTGACGGTCGGCGTGATCGACACCGGCGTCGACGCGACGCATCCAGACCTGGACGGCAACGTCGACGCCAAGCGCAGCGTCTCCTGCGTAGGCGGCGCGCCGAACCAGGATCCGGCGGCCTGGAACGACGACTCCGGGCACGGCACGAACGTGGCCGGCATCATCGCCGCCGAGGCGAACGGCCAGGGCATCGTCGGTATCGCCCCGCGTGTGAAGCTGGCGGTCATCAAGGCCAGCATCCACTCGGGCGCGAGTGACTTCTTCCTCGCGGACGCGGTCATCTGCTCGCTCGTGTGGGCAGCCGACAACGGCGTCGACGTGGCGAACAACAGCTACTCGGTCGACAGCGCGCTCTCCGGCGGGACGACGAGGTTCTGCCGGACGGACGACGCACAGCGCACGGTCATCAAGGCCGTCTCGCGCGCGGTCGAGTACGCGGAGCGGCGCAACGTGACCATGATCGCGTCGGCCGGCAACGACGGCCTGAACCTCGACGATCCGGCGCTCGACCGCTGCAGCCGGCTGCCGAGCGGGCTGCCGGGCGTCCTCACGGTTTCGTCCATCGGGATGCTGGACGGCCTCGCGGCCGGCCCGCCCTCGAACTATGGCCTCGGCCATGTCGACCTGACCGCACCGGGCGGGGACTTCATGCAGGGCGTTCCGCCTGCGGGCCTGATCCTCGGCCCCTGGCCGGCCTCCATGCAGGTCCCGCGGCTCCTCTGCGACCCGTGCGAGGGCCCGGGCGCGGCGTTCTACCGCTACTTCGCGGGGACGTCCCAGGCCACCGCCCAGGTCAGCGGCGTGGCGGCGCTCGTCGTCAGCAAGTTCGGCAAGGACAAGTGGTGGAAGCGCGGCGGCGGAACGATGGAGCCGGACGAGGTCTCCCTCATCCTGCGCCAGACCGCGGATCCGCTTCCGTGCCCCGCCGACGCCCGCTGCGTCTCCAACAAGAACGAGAACGGGTTCTACGGCAAGGGCGTGGTCAACGCGCTCCGCGCCGTCACGCGCGACAAGCGTGACCGTTAACCCCGGTCGCTAGACTCGGAGACGTGGCAGAGCTGGTCGGCATCTGGCGTGCGCCTGCCCGGCGCGTCCCGATGGAGGGCCTCGACGAGGCGACCGTCGTCGAGGATGGGCTCGAGGGCTGCGCGCACCGGCGCGGCGGCAAGCGCTCGATCCTCTTCGTCGCCGCCGACGACCTGGCGTCGCTCGACCTCGAGCCCGGCATCGTTCGCGAGAACTTCACGGTCAGCGGCACCGAGGTGATGACGTGGCCGATCGGGCAGCGCGTCGCGGTCGGCGAGGCGGAGTTCGAGATCTCCATGGTCTGCGACCCGTGCCACCTCATGGAGGAGATCCGCCCCGGGCTTCAGGCCGAGCTCGAGGGCAAGCGCGGCATGCTGGCCTCCGTCGTCCGCACCGGAACAGTCCGGACGGGCGACGACGTCATCGCCCTCTAGCCGGCGGAACCCGTAACACAGTGTTACTTGGGCCCTTCGTTGGGCTAGGCCGCTTTGACAGCGGCGACGAGCTTCTCCACCGACGACTTGGCGTCGCCGAAGAGCATCGCCGTGTTCGGCCGGTAGAAAAGGTCGTTGTCGATCCCGGCGAAGCCGGGGCTCATGCTGCGCTTGAGGACGACGACGTTCGCCGACTGGTCCACGTTCAGGATCGGCATGCCGTACAGCGGGCTCTCGGGGTCCTCGCGCGCCGCGGGGTTCGTGACGTCGTTCGCGCCGATGATGAGCGCAACGTCGGTGCGCGGGAACTCCGGGTTCACGTCCTCCATGTCGTAGAGCTGCGGATACGGAACGTTCGCCTCCGCGAGGAGGACGTTCATGTGCCCGGGCATCCGTCCGGCGACTGGGTGGATGGCGTACTTGACGTCGACGCCGCGCTGCTCGAGAAGGTCGGCGAGCTCGCGCACGTTGTGCTGGGCCTGCGCCACGGCGAGGCCGTATCCGGGAACGACCACGACGCGGCTCGCGTAGGCGAGCATGACGGCGGCGTCCTCGGCAGTCACCTCGCGGTAGCTCTTGCCGTCCGTGGAGGCCGCCGGGCCTCCCGTTGCCGCGGGTGCGGGCGCGCCGAACGCCCCGAAAAGGACGTTGGCGAGCGAGCGGTTCATCGCTCTGCCCATCAGGACCGTGAGCAGCGTTCCCGAGGCTCCGACGAGCGTCCCGCCGATGATCAGCGCCGTGTTCTCGAGCACGAAGCCGGCCGACGCGGCGGCAAGTCCCGTGAAGGCATTCAGGAGCGAGATCACGACCGGCATGTCCGCGCCGCCGATGGGCAGCACGAGCAGGACGCCGAAGACGAGCGCGCCGAGCAGGAGCACGACTGCCCAGATTCCGGCCTCGGTCGCCCCGGCAGCGACGCCCGCGGCGAGGAGCCCGGCGAAGAGAGTCCCGTTGACGAGCTGCTGGCCGCGGAAGACGATCGGCTTGCCGGGAAGGAGCTCCTGGAGCTTGGCGAAGGCGACGAGGCTCCCCGAGAAGCTGATGGATCCGATCAGGGCGGAGAAGAGCATTGCGCCCATCCACTCCGGGAGGACGTGGCCCGACTCCGGCGCGAGGCGGTGGAACTCCGCGGCGGCAATCAGCGCCGCCGCGCCCCCGCCGACACCGTTGAAGAGGGCCACCATCTGCGGGATGGCGGTCATCTTCACCATGCGCGCCGCGGCGATCCCGATCACCGTCCCCACGGCCATGCCGGCGAGGATGATCCAGTAGGAGTCGAGGTCCGGGTCGAGGAAGGTGAAGAGGATCGCGATCGCCATTCCGACGGCCGCGACGACGTTCCCCGAGCGCGCCGTCGCCGGGGAGGAGAGGCGCTTGATGCCGATGATCAGACAGACGCCCGCGACGAGATAGGCGAGGTTGATCGTCGTCTGGGAGACGGCGAGGATCATTCGTCCCGCTCCGTCGGCTTGCGCTTGAACATCTCCAGCATCCGGTCGGTGACGAGGAACCCGCCGACGACGTTGATCGTCCCGAACACGACCGCGACGAACGCGAGCGCCTTCTCGAGATCGGAGTCGGCCGAGCCGGCGATCAGCATCGCGCCGACGAGCACGATGCCGTGAATGGCGTTCGTTCCGGACATGAGCGGCGTGTGCAGGAGCGTCGGCACGCGCGAGATCAGCTCGAAGCCGAGGAAGACCGAGAGCACAAAGACGGTAATGCTGGCCAGGAGGGCTTGGCTCACGAGCTCTCCTCGCGCGTCGCGCGGCCGCCGTGGGCGACGCACGTGTCGCGGACGATCTCGTCCTCGAAGTCGAGCACCAGCTCGCCGTCCTTGACGAGGAGCCCGAGGAACGCGTGGACGTTACGCGAGTACATCTGGCTCGCGTGCACAGGCATGGTGGCCGGGACGTTCGTCAGGCCGACGATGGTCACGCCCTCGGCGACGATCGTCTCGCCGGGCTGCGTCGCGGCGCAGTTGCCGCCGGCCTCGGCGGCGAGGTCGACGATCACGGAGCCGGGGCGCATGCCGCGGACGGCGTCCTCGGTGATCAGCTCAGGGGCCGGCCGGCCGGGGATCAGCGCCGTCGTGATTACGGCGTCCGACTCGGCCGCGTGGCGGGCGATGAGCTCCTGCTCGCGCGCATGCTGGTCCTCGGCGAGCGCGACGGCGTAGCCGCCCACGCCCTCGGCGCCCTCGACGTCGAGCTCGAGGAACGACGCGCCGAGGCTCTCGACCTGCTCCTTCACGACCGGGCGCACGTCGAACGCCGAGACCACGGCGCCGAGGCGCCGCGCGGTCGCGATCGCCTGGAGGCCGGCGACGCCGGCGCCCAGCACCAGCACCTTCGCGGGAGGAATCGTGCCCGCGGCGGTCGTCAGCATGGGGA
>DAITAN010000193.1:0-5233 GCA_036824235.1 Gaiellaceae bacterium
TTCGGCTCGCTCGGGCGGCGGGCCGGAGCTATGGTCGCCGCCGTCTGACCATAGATGGCCTCAGCGGCGGTGGAGCGCCCCGGGGCCTGGCACCGAGGAACCAGCCTCGATGCATCGCCGATTCGCGCGCCTCTGGCGTGCCTGTCGGCCGGTGCCGTGGCTCGGACACGTGACCCTCACGCCACGGGCTGGACGGCTCGGCGCCGTTGAGCCGCCGCGACCATGTGCTCGAGCGCGGACAGCACCTCCTGCGGGCGACGGGTCTTGAGCCCACAATCCGGGTTGACCCAGAGCCGTGCGCGATCGATCCGCGTCTCGGCCAGCGCGAGGAGCTGCTCGAGCTCCTCCTCGGGTGGCACGCGTGGCGAGTGGATGTCGTAGATGCCCGGTCCCACTGCTCCGGCGTAGTCCACGGTGTCGAACGCGTCGAGCACTTCTATGCTCGACCGGGACGCCTCGATCGAGAGGACGTCGGCGTCCATACGGACGATGTGCTCGATGATCTCGTTGAACTCCGAGTAGCACATGTGCGTGTGGATCTGAGTGTCTGCGCGCGCCGGCGCGACCGCCAGCCGGAAGCAGTCGATCGCCCAGCGCAGGTAGTCGTCTTGGAGCCCGGACTGAAGCGGGAGGCCCTCCCGGAGCGCCGGCTCGTCGACCTGGATCGTCGACGCGCCCGCGTCCTGGAGGTCGCGAACCTCATCGGACAGGGCCAAGGCGATCTGGGTGCAGGTCTCGTGCCGAGGCTGATCGTCGCGTACGAACGACCACTGCAGGATGGTCACGGGCCCGGTGAGCACGCCCTTGACGGGACGCTCGGTCAGCGACTGGGCGTGGCGCCACCATCGCACCGTGATCGGTGCCGGGCGAGAGACGTCGCCGTAGAGGATCGGCGGCTTGACGCAGCGGCTGCCATAGGACTGCACCCAGCCGTCGGCAGTGAAGGCGAACCCTGTCAGCTCCTGGGCGAAGTACTCGACCATGTCGCTGCGCTCGGGCTCGCCATGGACGAGGACGTCGAGCCCGAGGTGCTCCTGCGTGCGGATCATCTCCGCGATCTGGTCCTCGATGAAGCGCTCGTACCGCGAGCGCTCGAGGCGCCCCGTGCGGAGGTCACGCCGCGCGGATCGGATCTCCTCGGTCTGGGGGAAGGAGCCGATCGTGGTGGTCGGCAGCTCCGGGAGCGCCACGCGGGCTCGCTGGGCCTCGAGGCGCGCCGTCACGGGAGTGCCGCGATCGTAGTCGGACGGCGTGAGCCGCTGGCGGACGTCGGGATCATGCGAGCGCGTCGAGTCCCGGCGGGCATCGGCCCCCACGCGGTCGGCCGCCAGCAGCGCGTCGCGGCGAGCGGGGTCGGCGTGGGCCGCGGTCGCCAGCCGGGAGAGCTCGGAGAGCTTCTCATCGCAGAACGCCAGCCAGGGCCTGACGTCAGGGTCGATGCCGTCGTCGCGGGCCGCCGAGTAGGGCACGTGCAAAAACGAGCACGACGGCGCGATCGTGATCCTTTCGTCACCCAGGGCGGCGATCGCCGCGTCGATGGTCTCCAGGGCCCGGTCGAAGTCGGCGGCCCACACGTTGCGGCCATCCAGCACCCCGAGCGAGAGCCGGGTCGGCGCCTCGCGCAGCGCGGCGAGCGCGCCGGACAGCTGCGCGGGCGCCCGCACAAGGTCGAGATGGACCTCGGCCGCGGGCAACGCAAGGATCCGCGTCAGCGCGTCGCCGTGTTCGAGCCCGGCGAAGTAGGTCGCGAGGCACAGCTCGACTCGCGGTGTGGCGGCCAGGGTCCGCCACGCCTCCTCGAAGGCATCGAGCTCACGTGGCGTGCGATCCAGCACGAGGCAGGGCTCGTCGACCTGCACTTCGCGCGCGCCTGCGCCCGCGAGCTCCTCCAACAGCTGGGTGTAAACCGGGACGAGCGCATCGAGCGCCGAGAGCGGCTGTTCCAGGCCCTTGGATAGCATGAGGAAGGACAGCGGTCCGAGCACCACGGGCTGGGGCGGTGATGCCGAGTGCCTGCGCCTCGCGCAATGGCACCGTCCAGTGCGTGGCGCGCAACTCGAAGCGCTGACCCGCCGCCAGCTCGGGAACCAGGTAGTGGTAGTTGGTGCCAAACCACTTCGTCATCTCCAGCGGCCGCTGCTCCGCGGTTCCGCGAGCCAGGGCGAAGTAGTCGTCCAGCTCGGCGCGATCGAGGTCGCCGAACCGCTCGGGGACGGCGCCGAGGGCCAGCGCGGTGTCGAGGACGTGGTCGTAGAGCGAGAGGTCGCCGCACGGCGCGACGTCGACGCGGGCCGCGCGGACGCGTTGCCAGTTCGCCGCGCGGATGTCGCGGACGGTCGCCTGCAGCTCGCCAGCGTCCAGCGTGCCGGCCCAGAACCCTTCCAGGGCGACCTTCAGCTCGCGGTTCGGTCCCATGCGCGGGAGTCCGAGCACAGCGGTCCTTGTCATCGGAATGCTCCTTCCAACCCTGCGGTCGAGGTCCCGGCGGCAGCGGATCATGCGAAGGCTCCGGCTCGCCGCGTCCGGTCTGTGCGCTCCGTCGGGCCAGAAGCCCGCCCGGCAGTAGAAGCGGCGCGCGCGGTCGTTCTCCGCCAGGAGCCAGACGACGACCTCGACGAAGCCCTCGTGTGCGAGGAAGTCGAGTACCGTCGCGAGCAGTCGCCGGCCGACGTGCCTGTTCCACGCCCCGGGCTCCACGTAGATCGCCCTCAGCTCGCCGACGGCATTGTCGTCGTCCGCGTCCCGGCTGGGTCCGGCATAGGCGAAGCCGACGAGCCGCTCGCCGGCCTCGGCGACGAACACCCGCTCTCGGCGCGCGAGCGCAGCGAGCACCATCGCCCAGCGCTCTCCCGGTTGCTCGACGGTGTGGTCCGCGACCAGCCGAGGCGGAACGAAGCGTCGATAGGCCGTCTTGCGGGCGCGCGCCTGGACCCGGCGGATCGCGTCGGCGTCGGCGTAGGTCGCCTCCCGGATCGCGACCCGCGCCGCGGCGCGTCTCGTCGCCAGGGGCGTCACGACGGCCATGCGAGCTCCCGAGGGTGGACGACCGCCGGTCGATGGGTCGCGAGCGTCGCGACGTAGCCGGGTCGGGGAACGAAGGTGCGGGTGCATGGCCCGCCCGATGCGCTCGCCGGCTCGAGGAGCCCGGCGCCGGTGAGCTTCGCGGCTGCCTCGCGCACGGTCCATCGGCGCAGGAACACGGCCGACCGGTCCCGGGGCTGCAGCGATCGCAGATCGGCGGCCACGTCCTCCCCGAGGGCGTACTCGGCCAGGCGCTCGGGCGAGGCGAGGGGTCGGATGCGCTCGACGTCGACGCCCACCGGCGCGCTGCAGACCGCCACGAGCGCCATGTCGTCGGAGCTGGACGCGCTGAACTCCGGGCCCCGCCGCCCGGCGTCGTCCTCGATCGCCGGCTTGCCGCGCTCGGGGCGACTCACCGGGACGCGCGCAGGGTGCCAGCCGGTGACCGTCCCGAGGACGAGCCGGAGCAGCGCCCGCCGGTAGAGGAAGCGGCGACGGTCCGCCCGGAACCGGTAGCGCTCCGCGGCGGCGCGCTCGTCGGCCGGGAGGATGCTCACGAGGCGGCTGAGCTCGATCGTCACCACGTCGCCGAGCTCCACGCACCAGAGGTGGACCCGGCCGTCGGAGAGATCCAGCCCTGCTGCCCTCACGGCTCGCCGCCGGCCTGTCTCAGCGAGCGCGGCCGCATGTCCGTCCACTCACGCGCGACGAGCCGCAGGCATTCCTCCTCGGTGCCCTCGCACCCGGTGGCCTTCCAGCCCGCGGGCGCTTGCTGGCCGCGTCGCGCGAGCCCGTACTGGCCGTCGTCGTTGACCAGCACGGACCACCCCGCTCCCCCGAGATCCTCGGACAGCGCGCTCAGCAGCTCGTCACGCGCCTCCTCCAGGAAATGGTGGCGCCCGTGGACCATGCGTGGGGTCACAGGGCCGCGCGTGTGCTCGCGCCACCCCTGGAGCTCCTCGGCGCTTACGTGTGGGTCCTCCGCTGCGCCGAACACGGAGAACGGGCAGTCGAGCTGGACGTCACTGGGCGCGTCCCAGGTCTCCGACAGCTGGAAGTCGGCGCGCACCGCCGGGAGGAGCAGCTCCATGAGCTCGGCGTCGTCGAGCACCTCGGGCGGTGTGCCGCCGAGCTGGCGGAGCACGTCGACGAGGTCCGCGTCGCTCAGGCGGTGCCGCGGGGTGCTGTCGCGGGGAGGGACGTGCGGCGCGCGGAAGCCGGCCACGCAGAGGCGCACGGGCTCCGTGCCGTGCGTGTCGCGGATGTGCAGGGCCAGCGCGAACGCCACGAGCGCGCCGGTGCTGTGCCCGAAGAGGGCGAACGGCCGGGCGAGGTGCTCGCGCAGAGCGGGCTCGAGCGCCACCACCAGCGCGTCGAGGTCTCCCACGGGTGGTTCCTCGCGGCGATTGGCCCTGCCCGGGAGCTGGACGGGGCAGATCTCGACGCCCGCGGCGAGCTGCTCGGGCCAGCTGCGGAACACCGCGGCGGTGCTGCCGGCGGCAGGGAAGCAGAAGAGCGGCATGGCATCGGCTCGCCGCGGCCTGCGCGCCAGCCAGTCGCTCGCCGTGGCCGTGGACACGGATCAGCCGCCTCCGTTTCGGTCGGCACCGTGCACCCGCTCGGCCAGGCCGAGCACGGTCGGCGCCTCGAAGATCGCCTTCACGCCCACGTCGACGTCCAGGTCGTCGCGAATCGCGCGCGCGAGCTGGGCCGCCTCGAGCGACGTGCCCCCGAGATCGAAGAAGCCGTCGTCGTCGGCCAGGTCGTCGACGCCGAGGGTCCGGGTGAACAGCCGCCGCAGGCTCGCGGTGATGGCATCGGCATCCTCGGGCTGCGCGGACTCCTCGGGCTCCTGGGGCTCATCGGGCTCCCCGGGCTCGCTCGGCTCCGGCGCGTGAGCCTCGACGTCCCCGAGGCGAGCGCGATCGACCTTGCCGCTCGGCGTCAGGGGCAGGGCGTCGAGCGCCTCGACGCGGGACGGCAGCATGTAGCTCGGCAGCGTCTCGCCGACGAACCCGCGCAGCTCGCGCGCGTCCGGGGCCGCGGACCCGTCGGCCGGGACGACGTAGGCCACGAGCTTGCCCGCCGCCGCGCCCTCCTCGGCGACGGCCACGACCGCCTGCTTGATCGCCGCGTGCCGCGAGAGGACGGTCTCGATCTCGCCGAGCTCGACACGATGGCCGCGGACCTTGACCTGCTCGTCGATCCGGCC
>DAITAN010000194.1:0-5204 GCA_036824235.1 Gaiellaceae bacterium
TACGCGGCGCAGGTCGGGCAGACCGGCAAGACGGTCTCCCCGAGGCTCTACATCGCCGCCGGCATCTCGGGCGCGATCCAGCACAAGGTCGGCATGCAGGCGGCCGGCACCATCGTCGCCATCAACAAGGATCCGAACGCCCCGATCTTCGAGTACGCCGACCTCGGAGTCGTCGGCGACCTGCACGACATCGTGCCCAAGCTCACCCAGCTCCTGCGAGACCGCGGATGAGCGCTCGCCCGGCAGACTTCCCGCCCCCGTTCGACTGGCGCGAGTTCGTCGTCGAGCCGACCGACCCGCCGGACGAGCGCATCGACGTCGGTGTGCTGGTGGTCGGCGCGGGGCCGGCGGGGCTGTCGGCGGCGATCCGGATCGGGCAGCTCCTCGAGGAGCACCCGGAGCTGCAGGAGCACCTCGGTGACGTCCCGGTGGCCGTCGTCGAGAAGGGCAGGGCGCCCGGCGCGCACCTCCTCTCGGGCGCGGTCGTCAACCCTCGCGCCTTCCGGGAGCTCTTCCCGGGCATGCAGACGGACGAGATGCCCTTCCGGGGCGCCGTCGTTCGCGAGGGCGTCTACTTCCTGACCGAGAAGCGGCACCTGCGCGTTCCGGCGCCGCCCACGATGTGGAACCACAACCACCACGTCGCATCGCTCTCGGAGATCGGGCGCTGGCTCGCCGAGCGTGCCGAGGAGCTCGGCGTGACGATCGTCCCGGAGACGACCGCGCGCGGGCTCCTGGTCAGCGGCGGGCGGGTCGTCGGCATTCGCACAGGTGACAAGGGGCGCGGGAAGGACGGCGAGGAGTTGCCGAACTTCGAGTCGGGCTCCGACATTCGTGCGCGCGTCACCATCCTCGCCGAGGGCACGCAGGGCCACCTGGCCGGCATCGCCTCCTCCCGCTTCGGGCTCGCCTCCCGCCCTCAGGTGCACGCGCTCGGGGTCAAGGAGGTCTGGGAGGTCCCCCGTCCGCTCAATCGCGTGATCCACACGATGGGCTGGCCGCTCCGTGGCGGGAAGCGCTTCCGCGAGTTCGGCGGCAGCTTCATCTACCCGCTTGGCGACGACAAGGTCGCGATCGGGATGGTCGTGGGCCTCGACTACACGGACGCGACCCTCTCCGTCCACGATCTACTCCAGGAGCTGAAGACGCACCCGTTCGTGCGCGGCATCCTCGCCGGCGGCACGCGGGTCGCGTGGGGAGCCAAGACGATTCCCGAGGGAGGGTTCCAGGCGCTCCCGGACCGTTTCTCCTTCCCGGGCGGGATGATCGTCGGCGACTCGGCGGGTTTCGTGAACGTGCCGGCGCTCAAGGGCGTCCACTACGCCATGAAGTCCGGGATGCTCGCTGCCGAGGCGGCCTTCGACGCCGTCAGGCCGGGGCAGACCTCCTGGGCGCCGGGCGCGCTCGACGCCTACGACGAGGGCGTGCGCTCGAGCTACGTGTGGACCGACCTCGAGCGCGTCCGCAACATGCGGCCCGCCTTCAAGCACGGGTTCGTCCGCGGTGCCCTGCGCGCCGGCATCTCGCTTACGACGTTCGGCAAGCTCCCGCCGGGCACGATGTCGCTGGAGTCGGACTCGGAGGTCCCGGTCGATGTCGCCGACCGGGCGTCCCGCTACCCGAAGCCCGACGGCGAGATCGTCTTCGACAGGCTTTCGAGCGTCTATCTCTCCGGGAACAAGACGCGCGACGACGCGCCGAGCCACATCCGCGTCGATCCCAAGGTCCGGCGCGAGGTCGCCGAGACGTGGGCGCACATGTGCCCCGCACAGGTCTACGAGGTCGCGGGCGAGGCGAGCCCCGCCGGCAACGTCGTCGAGGTCGAGGTGACGGCGGCCAACTGCGTCCAGTGCGGCGCGATCACGGCCAAGGGCGGGCGGCTGACGCCGCCCGAAGGCGGGGACGGGCCCGAATACAGCCTGATGTAGGAGCGGCCGCGGCCGCGATCGGCGGCCGCCTGCACAGGACGCCACTCCTCTCGTCGGAGACCCTCGGGAAGGCGTTCGGCGGCCGCGCGTTCCTCAAGGCCGAGCTCCTCCAGAAGACGGGCAGCTTCAAGCCGCGCGGCGTGCTCACCAAGCTCGCGTCCCTCTCGGCCGAGGAGCGCGCGCGGGGCGTGATCGCAGCCTCCGCGGGCAACCACGCCGGCGCACTCGCGTACTGCTGCGCTCTCGAGGGGATCGATTGCCTCGTCGTCATGTGGCAGGGGGCGAGCGAGCTGAAGCGCGCCGCGGCGTTGGGCTACGGGGCGTCGGTGGACCAGGAGGCCGCGGGGCCGACCGAGGTCTTCGAGCGCCTCGGAGAGCTGCAGGAGTCGACCGGCCGGGTGCTGGTGCACCCGTTCGACGATCCGCTCGTCATGGCCGGCCAGGGAACCGTCGGGCTCGAGATCCTCGAGGACCTGCCCGAGGTGGAGATCGTCGTCGTCCCGGTGGGCGGCGGCGGCCTCGTCAGCGGCATCGCGACCGCGCTCCCGGACCGCAGGGTGATCGCCGTCGAGCCGGAGGGCTCCGCGGCCCTGCACGAAGGCCTGGCCGCGGCGAAGTCCGTCCCGGTCGTGCCTCGGTCGATCGCCGACGGGCTCAACGCGCCGTTCGCCGGAGACCTCGCGGTGGAGATCTGCGCCGCCCGCGGCGTCGAGTCGGTGCTCGTCACCGAGAAGGAGATCCACGAGGGGTTCCGGTTCGTCTACGAGCGCGCGAAGCTGGCCGCGGAGCCTGCGGGTGCGGCCGGAATCGCCGCCCTGCTGGCCGGAAGGGTGGTCGGCGTCGAAGGCGCATCGATCGCCGTCGTCGTCTCCGGTGGCAACGTAGCCGGGGAAACGGCCTCTGGTATCCTCAAGCCCGAGCCCGCCCAGGCCGAAAGATGAAGAGCGATATCCACCCCGACTACGTCCTTGCGACCGTCAGCTGCTCCTGCGGCGCTGAATTCCAGACCCGCTCTACGAAGCCCGAGCTCCATGTCGAGATCTGCTCCGAATGCCATCCCTTCTACACAGGCAAGCAGAAGCTCGTCGATACGGGTGGACGCGTTGAGCGCTTCCAGCGCCGCCTCGAGAAGGCCGGCGCGAAGCGCGGCGAAGACGACGACTCCTAGGGAGCGGTCGCAGCCGTGAGTGCGCCCATCGGCGGCCAGGCTGTGCTCGAAGGCGTGATGATGCGCGGCCCTTCCGCATGGTCGGTCGCCGTCCGGAAGCCTGACGGCGAGATCGCGGAGGTCAACCGGCCCATCACCTCGTTCCTGCTCAGACACCGCTGGGCGCGCCTGCCGGTCGTCCGCGGCGTCTTCGCGCTCGGCGAGTCGCTCGCCATCGGCTTCCGCGCCCTCGCCATCTCGGCGAACTACGCGGCGCAGGAGGAGGACGACGACGGCGAGGTGCAGACGGAGCTCTCTCGCGGCCAGCTTCTCTTCGCCTTCGGCATCGCGATCGGCTTCGCGCTGCTGCTTTTCAAGGTCTCGCCGGCGCTGATCACAAACTGGCTCCCGATCGAGTCGACGACCTGGTTCGTCGTTGTCGAGGGGCTCATCCGCGTGTCTGTCTTCATCCTCTACCTGGTCGTCGTGGGCTTCATGCCTGACCTGAAGCGCGTCTTCCAATACCACGCCGCCGAGCACAAGGCGATCAACGCCTACGAGGCCGGCGACGCGCTCGAGCCCGAGGTCGTCCAGCGCCACAGCCTCATCCACGTGCGCTGCGGCACCGCGTTCCTGCTCTACGTGATGGTCATCGCCATCTTCGTCTTCGCCTTCGTCGGTCAGCCCGGCTGGTTCTGGCTGATCGTCTCGCGCATCGCGCTCCTGCCGGTGATCGCGGGCATTGCCTACGAGGTGATCCGCTTCGCGGGCAAGCACCCGACGAACCCGATCCTGCGCACGGTCCTGGCGCCGGGCCTCTGGCTCCAGCGCCTGACGACGCGGGCTCCCTCGCTCGACCAGATCGAGGTCTCGATCCGCGCGCTCCACGAGGTGCTCCGCCTCGAGGGCCGGCTCACGCCGGAGGAGCGCAAGGTCGAGATCATGGCCTAACCGAGCCGGGGCCGCCCCGCCGCGGGGCTATTCTGAGCCGGTTATGGCCGCTGCGATCGAGAACCTGGTCGACGAGCTCGAGCGCTCCTACGTCGAGGCGCAGGAGCGCATGAACGACCCTGGGCTCTATTCGGATCGCAACGCGGCCGCCGATGCCGGGCGCCGGCTGAAGGAGCTCGAGGGGCCGCACAAGCTCGCCGTGGAGTGGCGTGGGGCGCGCGAGGACGCCGACGCGGCCCGGTCCGACCCGGATCTCCGCGAGCTGCTGCCCGAGATCGAGGAGCGGCTCGAGCGCCTCGAGGAGGAGCTGAAGCTCGCGCTCGTCGAGCGTGACCCCAACGACGCCAAGGACGTCGTCGTCGAGATCCGGCAGGGCGCCGGGGGCGACGAGGCCGCGCTCTGGGCCGGCGATGTCTTCCGGATGCTCACGCGCTACGCGGAGCGCCGCGGCTTCAAATGGGAGACGCTCGCCTCGGGCCCGAACGAAGGCGGCGGCTACAAGGACGTGACCTTCGCGATCAAGGGCGACGGCGCCTACTCGATCTTCAAGTGGGAGGGCGGCACGCACCGCGTCCAGCGCGTCCCCGAGACGGAGTCGCAGGGGCGGATCCACACGTCCACGGCGACCGTCGCGGTCATGCCCGAGGCGGAGGAGGTCGACGTCGAGGTCGACCAGAACGACCTCAAAATCGACGTCTACCGCTCAACCGGCCCCGGGGGCCAGAGCGTGAACACGACCGACTCGGCGGTGCGCATCACGCACGTGCCGACCGGAATCGTCGTGGCCATGCAGGACGAGAAGTCGCAGCTCCAGAACAAGCAGAAGGCGATGCGCGTGCTACGCGCCCGCCTGCTCGAGGCGGAGCTGCGGCGCCAGCAGGAGGAGCTCTCCGCGCAGCGGCGCTCGCAGATCGGCAGCGGCGACCGCGCCGAGAAGATCCGCACGTACAACTTTGCGGAGAACCGGGTCACCGACCACCGCATCAAGCTCACGCTCCACCGGCTCGACGCCGTCCTCGACGGCGACATGGAGGAGCTCTCGGAGGGACTCGGCGCCGAGGAGCGCAGGCGCGCGCTCGAGGCCGCGGCGGCATGAGCCCGCTCGCGGCGGTCCACGAGGTGGCGCGGGAGCTCCACGAGGCCGGGGTGCCCTCTCCGCGTGTCGACTCCGAGCATCT
>DAITAN010000195.1:0-5199 GCA_036824235.1 Gaiellaceae bacterium
TCGACTCGGCCACCGCGCGGAACTCGTCCACGACGAGCCGCGCGGCCGTGCACAGGTCGAAGGGCGCGCTCTCGACCTGGAGCTGGCCGGCATCGAGGCGGGAGAGGTCGAGCAGGTCGGTCGCCAGGCGCGTGAGCCGGTCGATCTGGTCGCGCATCTCGGCGAGGAAGTCGCGGCGCACAGCCGGATCCATGCTCTCGTCGTCCAGGAGCTCGACGAAGCCGCCGAGCGAGAAGAGCGGCGTCCGCAGCTCGTGGGAGGCGTTGGCGATGAACTCGCCGCGGGCTCGGTCGAGCACGGCCAGCCGCGAGCGCATGGAGTCGAACGCGTCCGCGAGCTGACCGACCTCGTCGCGCCCGGAGTCGCGGATCGGCGTCTCGAAGTCACCGTCGGCAAGCCGCTCCGCCGCCGACTCCAGCCGGCGGATCCGGCGCGTGAAGTACCACGCGAACAGGTAGCCGGCGAGCCACGAGATCGCCAGCGACACGCCGCCTGCGACCAGGAGACTGCGGCGAATCACCCGGGCGTTCGCGAGCACGTCGTCAACCGGCACCGAGAGAAGCACTACATAGCCGTCACCGAGCGGGAACGCGGCCTCGGTGTACGAGACGCCCTCGCGCTCGACTCGCCCTGACACAGCGACGTTCGACGAGGCCGCCTCGAGCGCGATCGGGTCCTTTGAGAGGTCGCCAGGGCGGCTTGCCTGGCGCGAGTCGACCAGGTTCGTGAGCCGCGTCTCGTTGAGCTGCTGGAACACGATGATCCGCATGCCCAGCGTCTCCCCACGGGACGTCACGGTCGGCTGCATCGAGAAGGGCTCGAGTCCACCGATCTCCTGCGCCACGAGCTGCGCGGCTCCCTCGAGCTCCTGCGTCTTTTGCTCGATCAGGCGATCCTCCAGCTGGGGAACGACTGCGGCGTAGACAATCGCCAGCGCCCCCGCGACGACCAGGAAAAGGACGAGGCCTGCCTTGATGCTCAGGCTGAGTAGGGGCGGCTTCCTCACGACGTCTCGCGAAAGCGATAGCCCGCGCCGCGCACCGTGAAGATGAGCTCCGGCTCCGCCGGGTCGCGCTCGACCTTTTCGCGCAGATGGCGCACGTGGACGTCGATCGTGCGCGGGTCACGGAAGTCCGATCCGCCCCACAACTCGTCGAGAAGCTCTTTTCGCGTGAAAACGCGGCCGGGGCTCGACGCGAGCGTCCGCAGGAGCTCGAACTCGAGATACGTCAGCTGGATGGCTTCGCCACGGGCCTCGACCGCGCGCCGGGTCGTGTCGATGCGCAGATCTTCGACCTCGATCACCTCGGCCCTCGCGCCGGCCGGCGAGAGCTGCGCCCGGCGCAGCAGCGCACGCACGCGACTCATGAACTCGCGGATCGAGAACGGCTTGGTGATGTAGTCGTCGGCGCCGAGCTCGAGGCCGAGAACCTTGTCCCCCTCGTCGCCGCGCGCGGTGAGCATGATGATCGGGACCGCGCTCCGCTCTTCACGGAGGCGGCGGCAGACGGCCAACCCGTCCAGGCGGGGGAGCATCAGGTCGAGGATGACGAGGTCGACCGGCGTCTCCCGGTAGCGCTCGAGCGCCTCCTCGCCGTCGCGGGCTTGCACGACGGTGTACCCCTCACGTTCGAGCGGATACGTGAGGAGCTTCTGCACCGACTCCTCGTCGTCGACCAGGAGCACCGTCGAGCGCCGTTCCATCGCTGGCCTAAGGATAGGGACGCCGGAGGGCTCGACTACACTCAAGGAGCGAATGGCCGCTGAAGCGCCACGTCGCCGGCCGCGGCGCGGGTCCCTGGAGCGGCCCGTCTCGACGCGCATCTACCGGGCCGCCTGGCTGGTGGTCGCAGTACCCCTCCTCGTGGCCGCGTTCAGCGTGGGCGAGCCCGACCCGCTCCCCGAGCCGCGCCTGCGCCCGTTCTTCGACCAGTCGACCGCGGTGCAGTTCTCGAAGGAGCTCGCGAGCACGTTCCCCGACCGCTCCCCCGGCTCCCTCGGCGCAGCCGGCGCGGCCGACTGGGTGGATGCCCAGCTGCGCCAGTACGGGTTCACGATCGAGCGGCAGACCTTCACGGTCGACATCCCCGGCCGCGGGCAGGAGGAGCTCGTCAACATCGTCGCAGTCGCTCCGAGGACCGGCGGCCAGGGGGTCCAGTCCCAGCGGGCGATCGCGGTCCTTGCGCACCGCGACAACCTCGGCGCCTCGCCGGGGGCCGTCGACAACGGCTCCGGCACGGGCGCGCTGCTCGAGCTGGCTCGCGACCTGGGGAACGCGACGCTCTCGCACCCCTTCATCCTCGTCTCCACAGACGGGGGTGCTCTCGGGGGCCTCGGGGCCGCCCACTTCGCGGAGACGGCGCCGTACGCGGGACGGCTGGCCGCCGTCGTCAACCTCGTCGGAGTCGGGGGCCGGCCCAGCCCGCGCATCGAGTTCGGCGGCGACACGCCGCGAGTCTCGAGCGCGAAGCTCGTTGCAACCGCCGAGGCCGCCATCCGCGCCGAGGCGGACGTTGCGCCGACGCACCCGGGCGCGTTCGCACAGCTCGTCGACCTCGCGTTTCCTTTCAGCTTCTACGAGCAGGCGCCGTTCGTCTCGCGCGGCGTCCCGGCGATCACGATCACGACGGGGACGAGCCGGCCGAGATCCCCCGAAGGCGACTCGGCCGCAGCCCTGAGCGGTGAGCGGCTCGGCGGGCTCGGGCTCGCTTCACAGTCGCTCCTCGGCTCCCTCGACGAGGCCGCCGAGGTCACGAGCGGCACCCAGTCCTACATCTACTTCGGGACCCGCATCCTCTACGGCTGGACGCTGCAGTTCGTCCTCATCGCAGCGCTCCTGCCCTTCCTGGCGGCGACCGTCGACCTCTTCGCCCGCTGCCGGCGCCGGCACATCTCACTCCTCCCAGCCCTGCGCAGCTATCTCAGCCGGCTGAGCGTCTGGCTCTGGCTCGGCGTGGCGTTCGCGGTCTTCGTCGCGGCCGGACTGCTTCCAAGCGGCGCCGATCGACCCCTGGGACCTGACACCGAGGCGGCGGGCGACTGGCCCGTGGCCGCGCTGGCGGCGCTGGCGGCCGTCTCCGCCGTCGGATGGCTGATCGTGAGACCGCGGCTCGCGCCGACGCGCTCCATCGGCCGGCCCGAGGAACTGGGCGGCCACCTCGCCGCGATGCTCGTCCTCGGAGTCGTGTCGCTCGTCGTCGCGGCACTCAACCCCTACTCGCTGATCTTCTTGCTCCCGTCGCTCCACGCCTGGCTCTGGCTACCGCAGCTCAGCGACCGCGGACGAATCGTCCAGGCGGCCGTCTACGCGCTCGGATTCCTCGGCCCGGCGATCCTGCTCGCCTCGTTCGCCTTCCGGTTCGACATGGGCTTCGACGCCATCTGGTACGTGATCGCACTGACGGCGGTCGGATACATCCCTGTCCCCCTGGTCATCGCGTTTCTTGCCTGGGGCGCCGCCGCAAGCCAGGTGGGGGCCGTTGCCCTCGGGCGCTACACGCCCTATCCGGAGGCGAACGAGCGCACGCGCGGGCCGCTCAGGGATGCCGGTCGCCAGGCTATCCTCGTCTGGCGGAGATCACGCCGCCGGCATCTCGCATCGGTTGACTCGGAGGCCGAGCGGGCCGAAGCTGAGTAGTGGAGGGTTCATGAAGACGCGGCGTCTCGGAACGGTCCTGGTCGTGGGCGGGTTGCTCGTGCTCGCCTATACCGCCGCGGTCCTGTTCTGGCGCGACCCGGTCACGGATCTCTACAGCCGCTACCAGCAGAACAAGCTGGAATCGGCGCTCGAGCACGAGTTCGAGGCCTGGGACGCGGGCCCACCGCCCGCCGTCGCAGACGCAGAGGTCGGCGAGGAGGAAGACGCTGCGGATCCCGCCGCCTCGAAGGCCGCCACCTCACGCGATGCCCGCCGTTTCCAGCGCGGGCTCGAGCAGGGCCAGGCTTTCGGGCGCCTCCACATCCCGCGCATCGGGGTGGAGTCGGTCGTCGTCCACGGCACCCGTTGGGGGGCCGACCTCTCGCGTGGGCCCGGGCACTACGAGCGCACGACGGTCCCGGGGCTCGGTAAGACGGTCGGCATCGCCGGTCACCGGACCACCTTCGGGGCGCCGTTCCGGAAGATCAACGAGATCGAGGTCGGCGACGAGATCACGCTCGAGATGCCGTACGCGACCTTCCGCTACCGCGTCTTCCAGCACGAGATCGTCGACGAAAAGGACTGGAGCGTGATCCGCAACCGCGGCTTCGACACGCTCATGCTCTCGGCGTGCCATCCGCTCTACGGCTCGTCGGAACGCTGGATCGTCTACGCCCGGCTCGTCGCCGTGCAGCCCCGCGAGGGCGAGGCGTACACCCTCGCCGCGGCCGCCGGCTAGAGCGGCAGGTAGCGCGCGGGCGAGCCGGCGGCGAGCTCGCCTTCGCCGGCGTCCACCCACACGAGCGCGTTCGCCCGACCGGCCCGGACGATCATGTGCGACTCCTGGCCCGAGAGCGGCTCGAGGACGTCCTCGTCGCCGTCGTGGCGCAGGGCCGCGCGCACGAGCTCGTCACGGTCGGCGTTCCGTCGCACGGCCGCGCCGAGCGTTCCGCGTCGGAAGGCGGGCAGCGGATCGGGCAGGCCGAGGAGCGCGTTGATCGCGGGGCGCACGAGAACCTCGAAGGTCGCAAGCACCGAGACCGGGTTGCCGGGCAGGTTGAAGACCAGATGGTCACGGCGGACGCCGAAGGCAACAGGCTTCCCGGGCTTCATCGCCACGCCCCAGAACAGCTCTTCGACGCGGAGCTCGGCCTGCACCTTGCGCACGAGGTCGTGCGGGCCGACCGACGCGCCTCCGGTCGTCACGAGCATGTCGAAGCCCAGAAGCGCGCGCTCCATCGTGCGCCGGTGCTCCTCCTCGTCGTCTGCCACGACGCCGAGTTGTGCCGGCACCGCGCCGGCCAGCCCGAGAGCCGTGGCGAGCAGAAGGCCGTTCGACTCGTAGATCTGCCCCGACGCGAGCGCCTCGCCGGGCTGGCGCAGCTCCGAGCCCGTGACGAGGATCCCGACGCGGGGCCGCTTCGTGCACTGCACCTCGGAGACGCCGGCGGCGGCCAGCGCGCCTACCTGGCCCGGCCCGAGGACGACACCCGGCTCGAGCACGGTCTCGCCCGCGCGCACGTCGCCGCCCGGCTCGCGGACGTTGGCGCCCGCGGTCACCG
>DAITAN010000196.1:0-5195 GCA_036824235.1 Gaiellaceae bacterium
TCGTCGGCGATGACGACGCGGTCCTCGGGCTCGAGCGCGGCCACGCGTGCGCCGGTGTCCCCGCTTTCGACCACGCGCCAGAAGTCCCGGTCTTCCCCGAATGACCGCAGGATCTGCACGAGCCCCGGTTCGAACCAGCGGCCGCTTCGCTTCTCGGCCATCTCGAGGGCGGCCGCGAGCCCGAACTCGCGCAGGAACACCTCGGTCGTCTGCGAGAGGCACGCGATCCTCGCGAGGATCGGGATCTCCTCGCCCGCCAGGCCGTGCGGGTGGCCCTTGCCGTCCCAGTGCTCGTCGAGGTTGTAGATCGTCTCCGCGCTCGCTTCGGGGAGCTCGAGCATGCGGGCGATCTCGGCGCCCCGCTCGCAGCGGTCCTCGGTCACTTCGCGCATCGTCCGGGCGCCGGCGGCGAGCACGCGGAGGAGGTCCCGGACGCCGCCCGAGTTCCGGACGATGTAGGCGAGGGCTTCGGGCAGGCGCGTCTGGTCGATCCTCTTGGCGTTTCGCTTGGCGACGTGGTCGTCGGCGCCGTAGAGGGAGGAGAGCCTCGCGGCGTTGGACGAGCAGCCGAGGTCCTTCAGCAGGAGCCCATAGAAGAGCGCCGAGCGGTCGGCCGGCTCGAGGTCGAGCTCGTCGGCGACGCGCATGCCGATGAGGCATGTGCGGGTGGCGTGGCCGGCCGGGTGGCCGTCGGAGATGTCGAGCGCGTGTGACAGCGCGGCCATGACCTCCGATAGCCGCAGCTCGACGTCCATCAGCCGCATGATTCCAAGGATCGGCTCGACGCGGCCGCGCCCCCGACCCTCGAAAGTAGGATCCCATCATGGCCACGGCGGAGAATCGCCGCGAGACCGACTCGGGTATCGAGATCAAGCCGGTCTACACGGACGAAGACGCGGCCGGCGCTGTGGTCGAGCCGCCGGGCGCGTTCCCGTTCACCCGCGGCCCCTACCGGGACATGTACCGCGGGAAGCCGTGGACGATCCGCCAGTACGCGGGCTTCGCCTCGGCGGAGGAGACGAACGCACGCTTCCGCTACCTCCTGGAGCAGGGGCAGACGGGTCTTTCGGTCGCCTTCGACCTGCCGACCCAGCTCGGATACGACTCCGACGACCCGCGGGCAGCCGGCGAGGTCGGACGCACCGGGGTGGCGATCGACTCCCTGGTGGACATGGAGCTCCTCTTCACCGAGATCCCGCTGGGCGAGGTGTCGACGTCGATGACCATCAACGCGCCCGCTGCGCTCCTCCTGCTCCTCTACGAGCTCGTCGCGGAGAAGCAGGGCGTTCCCGGCGACCGGCTGCGAGGCACCGTCCAGAACGACATCCTCAAGGAGTACGTGGCCCGCGGGAACTACATCTTCCCGCCGCGCCCCTCTATGCGGATCACCACGGACCTGTTCGCCTACTGCCACGAGCGGCTGCCGCGCTGGAACACGATCTCGATCTCCGGCTACCACATCCGTGAGGCGGGGGCGACGGCCGTGCAGGAGCTCGCGTTCACCCTCGCGCACGGGATCGCGTACTGCGAGGCCGCCGTGGCGGCGGGGCTCTCCCCGGACGAGTTCGGTGAGAGGCTCTCCTTCTTCTTCAACGCCCACAACCACTTCTTCCAGGAGGTGGCGAAGTTCCGTGCGGCGCGCACCTTGTGGGCGCGCATCATGCGCGACCGGTTCGGCGCGACGAACGCGAAGGCTCAGGCCCTCCGCTTCCACGCCCAGACGGGCGGCTCGACCCTGACGGCGCAGCAGCCGGAGAACAACGTCGTGCGGGTGGCAGTGCAGGCGCTCTCCGCGGTCTGCGGCGGCGCGCAGTCGGTGCACACGAACGCCTTCGACGAGGCGCTCGCGCTCCCGACCGAGCGCAGCGCCCGCATTGCGCTGCGGACGCAGCAGATCCTCCAGCACGAGGCCGGTGGGACGGACACGGCAGACCCGCTCGGCGGGGCGTACTTCCTCGAGTCCCTGACCCGCGAGCTCGAAGAGCGGGCGACCGAGCTGATCGCCCAGATCGACGAGCTGGGGGGCGCGGTCGCGGCCGTCGAGCAGGGCTTCACCCAGCATGAGATCGAAGAGGCGGCCTACCAGTTCGAGCGTCAGGTCGAGTCCGGCGAGCGCGTCGTCGTCGGCGTCAACCGATTCACCGAGCACGACGACCAGGGGATCGAGCTCCACCGCCTCGACCCGGAGTCCGAGCGGCGGCAGGTCGAGCGGACGCAGCGCCTGCGAGCCGAGCGCGACGCGGGTGCGGCGGAAGCTGCCCTCGCGCGTCTCCGCGAGGCTGCGCGCGGCGAGACGAACCTCCTCCACCCGATGCGCGATGCGCTGGCGGCGCACAGCACCGTCGGCGAGATCTGCAACGCGCTCCGCGACGAGTTCGGCACGTACGACGCGCATCTCGCGCCGTGAGGCTCGAGGACGGCGACGTCGTCCTGCGGCCGTTCGTCGAAGAGGACATCCCGGCGATCGTCGCCGCGTGCCAGGACCCGGAGATCCCGCGCTGGACGAGCGTGCCCTCGCCCTACACGGAGACGGATGCCCGCAGCTTTCTGGCCGGCGCGCCGAACGTGCACTCGTTTGCGGTCGTCGACGCGGCCGGTGACGAGCTCTTGGGCTGCGTCGGTTACCAGGTTCTGAACCACTCGCGCGCGACCTTTGGCTACTGGGTCGCGCGTGAAGCGAGGGGGCGGGGCGTGGCCACGCGCGCGCTGCGGCTTCTCTCGCGCTGGGCGCTCCGCGAGCACGGCCTCACCCGGGCGCAGCTGATCGTCGAGCCTGAAAACGTCGGGTCCATCCGTGCGGCCGAGAGCGCCGGCTTCAAGCGGGAAGCGCTGCTCCGCTCCTACATCGAGCTTCACGGCAGGCGCCGCGACGTGTGCCTCTACGCCCTGCTCGCCGAGGACGTCTCTCCGGAACCCTGAGTTAGACGCGCGGAGGGGCCGGCCGCGGGCCTCCCTCCGCTTCGAGCGTAACCAGGACGGACGCACGCGTGGTACGCGGAATGTGTCGATTCCGTGCCGAGCCGAAGTAAGCTCCCGCGCATGGCCAAGGCCGAGGACCTCCAGTCGACCCAGGCGAAGCTGGCGGCGCTCGAGCGGCTGCGCGAGGAAGCGCTCCACGCCGGCGACGAGAAGGCGGTCGGCCGCCAGCGCGAGCGCGGGAAGCTGCTCGCGCGCGAGCGGTTGGAGAAGCTCCTCGACCCTGGCAGCTTCGTCGAGCTCGACCGCTACGTCCGCCACCGCAACCCGCACTTCGGGATGATGGACCGCCGTCCGTGGGGCGACGCCGTCGTCACCGGCTACGGGACGATCTTCGGCCGCAAGGTCTTCGTCTTCTCACAGGACTTCACGGTCTTCGGCGGCACGCTCTCGGAGGCGTTCGCGGAGAAGGTCTGCAAGGTGATGGACCTCGCGCTCAAGTTCGGCTGCCCGCTGATTGGCATCAACGACTCGGGCGGCGCGCGCATCCAGGAGGGAGTCGTCTCGCTCGGCGGCTACGCCGAGATCTTCTGGCGCAACGTCCAGGCCTCGGGCGTGATCCCGCAGATCAGCCTGATCATGGGGCCGTGCGCCGGCGGTGCCGTGTACTCGCCGGCCATGACGGACTTCGTCCTCATGGTCAAGGAGAGCTCGTACATGTTCATCACGGGCCCCGAGGTCGTGAAGACGGTGACCGGCGAGGAGGTGACCTTCGAGGAGCTCGGGGGCGCGCTCACCCATGCGTCGAAGTCGGGCGTCGCGCACTTTGCTGCCGACGACGAGGAGACGTGCCTCGAGGACGCCCGCTACCTGCTCTCCTTCCTCCCGCAGAACAACGTCGACCCGCCGCCTTACTTCGCGCCCTCGGATCCCCCCGACCGCGAGGACCCCGAGCTCGACACGCTCATCCCCGACGAGCCGACGAAGCCTTACGACATGCGCTCGGTCGTCGAGCGCGTCGTCGACGACGGCGAGTTCCTCGAGGTCCACCAGCTCTGGGCGGAGAACATCGTCTGCGGCTTCGCGCGGCTCGGCGGCCACCCGGTCGGCATCGTCGGGAACAACCCGCGCGCACTCGCCGGGACACTCGACATCGACTCCTCCGTCAAGGCGGCCCGGTTCGTCCGCTTCTGCGACGGGTTCAACATCCCGCTCGTCACCTTCGTGGACGTGCCCGGCTTCCTGCCCGGGACGGCGCAGGAGTGGGGCGGGATCATCAGGCACGGCGCGAAGCTGCTCTACGCCTACTCGGAGGCGACCGTCCCGAAGATCGCCCTCATCACGCGCAAGGCCTACGGCGGCGCCTACGACGTTATGAGCTCGAAGCACATCCGGGCCGACTTCAACTTCGCGTGGCCGACCGCCGAGGTTGCGGTCATGGGCCCGGAGGGTGCCGTGAACATCGTCTTCCGCAAGGAGCTCGAGGAAGCGGACGACCCCGAGGCTCGCCGCGCCGAGCTGATCGCCGACTACAAGGCCCAGTTCGCCAACCCGTACACAGCGGCGGAGCGTGGGTACGTCGACGACGTGATCGAGCCCCGGTGCACGCGGCCGATGCTCTGCGACGCGCTCGCCACCGCGCTGTCCAAGCGTGAGAAGCGGCCGCCGCGAAAGCACGGCAACATTCCCCTCTGAGACCTGTCGATCCGGGCTGGGCCCGTTCGTCGTCCCTGTATAGGCGGCGAAACGCGCCGCATCACGACAACGGGAGGTTCTGCGATGAAGTATCTGCTTACGCTCTGGGGTGACGAGGCCCGCTGGGCGAACCGTACGCCTGAGGAGATGCAGGCGAGCATGAAGGCTTGGGACGACTACACGGTCGAGGTCAAGGACGCCGGCGCGTTCCTCGGCGGCGAAGGCCTGCAGCCGACGGCAACGGCGACGACGATCGCGATTCAGGCAGACGGCAACCAGATCGTCACCGACGGGCCGTTCGCCGAGACGAAGGAGACGCTCGGTGGCTTCTACCTGCTCGAGTGCGAGAACCTCGACGAGGCGATCGCCTGGGCCCGGAAGATCCCCATGCCGGGTGGCAAGGTCGAGGTGCGGCCGATCATGGACTACGAGGCCGCCGGCTCCGGCGCCCACTCCAACGCAGCGGAGGCCCGGCGGTAGGCACGCCGGCCGAGGCCGTCGACCGCCTGTTCCGCGAGGAGTCGGGACGGGCGGTCGCGGCGCTCATCCGCGTCCTCGGCGACTTCGACCTCGCCGAGGAGGCC
>DAITAN010000197.1:0-5158 GCA_036824235.1 Gaiellaceae bacterium
GAGGTGCCGCGCGACTCGGTGGCCATCACGACCGGCGCCTCGCCCGCGAAGAGCCGGGCGAGGAAGCGCGGGAAACGCTGCGGCGGCTTGGCGCCGAGGATCCTCGCGAGCTCCGGCAGCCACTCCCGGGTGGGGGCGGGCTCGTCGTCGACGATGTTGTAGACGGCCGGGCCGTCGTGCTCGAGCGCGAGCACGGTCGCCGATGCGGCGTCGTCGAGGTGGATGAACGACCAGACGCCGGCTCCGTCGCCGACGATCGGGAACTTGCGCTCACGCACGAGATCGACCATCGCATCGTCGGGGTCGCCGTAGAAGATCCCGTAGCGGAGCGCGATTCCGCCGGCCCGGGTGACGGCCTCGTCGAGATGGACCATTGCCTCCATGCTCTCCCGTGCCGCCGAAACGGGGTGCGGATCGAGCGGGGCGTCCTCGCTCTTGACCGGGCCGCCCTCGCGGGCGTAGCGGTGGTTCGCGTTGCTTTGGGCGACAAACTTCTCGACGCCCGCTTCGCGTGCGGCCGCGAGCAGGTTGTCGGTGCCCTCGGTGCGGAGCCGGTTCGTCTGGGCGAAGCTGCGATCGACGTGTTTGAAGTCGCTGAGGCCCGTCAGCGCCGTCGCCTCGTGAACGATCGCGTCGGGCTGAGCGGCGACGACAGCTTCGCGCACTGCCCGGGCGTCGAGCGCGTCGAGCACGACCGGCTCGGCTCCGAGGTCGCGCAGCCGTTCTGCCTTGTTGGGCGAGCTGGCGCTGCCGACCACTTCGTGGCCGCGCTCGATCGCCTTGGGGACGAGCCGGCGGCCGATCGCGCCGCTTGCTCCCACTACGAAGACTCGCATCCTGTTCGCCTCCTCAGTTCATTCGAGAGCGCCCGACGGCCGTTTATTCCTCGGAGTTCCGAGGTCCTCCCGAATCGATGGGGATCAGGTCTTACTCGTGCGCGTACCTCAGTCGGGAGGGCCCGAAACTTGCCTTCTGCGGGTGATGAGAAAAGGCGGAGAGGGAGGGATTCGAACCCTCGATCCGCCTAACGACGGATAACGGTTTTTGAGACCGCCCTGGGAACTGCAGTTTGCAGTGTGTTCTTGCTCCCGTTTCGCGACTCGACCGATCCGTGGAAGGTGCGCCCTTCGAGCCACGTCTAGAGGAAGTAGCCCACGCGGCGGCTTCGCCGACGCGGTCATCACCAGAGTCCTACCGACGAAGGAGAAATCCGTTGAGGTCCATTGCACCGATACGTCTGGCCCTAGTCCTGGCGGGCACGCTGCTCGCGGCGCTCGCTCTTGCGCCTGCGGGCTCCGCACAGGCGTACCCATCGCCGCCGTTCGACTTCGCCCACCAGCTGTCTCCGCACGATCAGGTCTACAGCTTCGCTGGCGGTCTGACGGACCGCCCGATGCTCGTCATCTACGTGCGCTGGGACGATGTCGACTATCCGCCGGCGTTCCCCGCCTCGCGAGTGGCCAGCCGCTTCTTCGGCCCGTTTCCCAGCGTCGCGGACTATTTCTCCATGAACTCCTTCGGCGGGCTGATCCTCACGCCGGCCGCGGAAACTGAGGGGACGGCGAACGACGGCGTCGTGCAGGTGCACGTGCCGGGCACGAAGGCCGACTTCTTCATGCTTTCACCTTCGGCGCGGAACAAGATCCTCGTCGAAGCCGCGGATCCGTTCGTGGACTACGCGAGCTTCGACGCCGACGGCAACGGCGCTGTCGGCCGGCTCGAGCTCGCGCTCAATACGCTCGAGGCCGACCCGCTCCCGGTGGGCCAGGGTCTTGGCATCGCCCGCGGGATCGACGCCGTCACGGTCGACGGCAAGACGATGAGCGGCCAGGTCGTTGCCATGGACGGCACCCACACGTCCCTGATCACGATCATCCATGAGAACGGCCACGCCGTCCTGAACATGGACGACCTCTATCGGTTCGCCATCGGCAAGTTCGATCTCGCAGGGCCGGGGGGCTTCGACGACGAGTTCTACGGCTTCACCGCGTGGCAGAAAATGCACCTAGGCTGGATCACGCCGCAGGTCGTCGAGCGGGACGGCTTCTACGACGTGCGCCGCGCCGACGCGACCGGCGACGCCTTCATTCTCTACGACCCCGACCGCGGGACGGACGATTATTTCATCGTCGAGAACCGGAAGCGCACGCCGGGGACGTACGACGAGGACGTCGCCGACCAGGGCCTCGTGATCTGGCGCATCGACGAGACGAACTACCGGAACCCGGACAACAACCTGCGGCCGATCGAGCTGATGCGTCCCGACGGCACCGCCACACCGATCCCCGGGGACGGGTATGGCGGCAGCGCCAAGGATGCATGGAATCCGGCCGACTTCCTGACGCCGGAGCGGACGATGACGAGGACGTGGCGGGACGGGGCGGACTCACGTGTGGCCGTGCGTGCGATCGGCCGTGCGGGTGAGACGATCCGCGCCTACTTCGACGTTCGCGGGTCGGGAGTGCTCGCTGACCCGTATCTCGTCGACCTCGCCGGGCCAGTCGAGGTCATCGCCGACGAGCCGACCGCGATCTCGGTGCCGGTCATGAACACGGGCGAGGAGACCGACACATTCACGTTCGATCTGGCCGACCTGCCTCTTGGGTGGACGACGACGTCCAGCACGCAGACGCTCGCGGCCGAGGCCGAGAGCGTTGCGCTGCTCCAGCTGACGCCCGCTCCGAACGCGCCGCTCGGCGTCTACACGGTGTCCGTCCGTGGGACGAGCACGAACGACCCGAGCGTCACATCCTCGGCCTCGTTCCTTGTCGAGGTCATCGACGTCACGCCGCCCGAGATCGAGGTGACGCTTTCGCCGGATTCGCTCTGGCCGCCCAACCACAAGCTGGTGACGATCGCCGCCACCGTGACGGTGACCGACGACTACGACTCGAACCCTGCGATCGAGCTCGTTTCCGTGACGAGCAACGAGCCGGACAACGGTCCCGGAGACGGCAACACAATCGGAGACATCGCCGGTGCCGACCTCGGCACCGACGACCGGTCGTTCCAGCTGCGCGCGGAGCGGAGCGGCTCGGGCTCTGGACGGACCTACAGGGTTGTCTACAAGGCGACGGACGCGAGCGGCAATGCGGCAACGGCCACCGCGACTGTGTTCGTGCCTCACAGCAGGCACGGGTAGCGGCGGTTCGGCCTCTTCCACTCCCGATCCAACTTGCAGTGCGCGCTGCGGCGGTCTCCGATGACCGCCGCAGCGCTTTGTCTAGTGAGCGAACGGTCGGACGCTAAAGGGCTTCTGGGCTGAAGCGGAGGGGGAGGGATTCGAACCCTCGATCCGCCTAACGACGGATAACGGTTTTCGAGACCGCCGCATTCGTCCGCTCTGCCACCCCTCCACGGGTTCGCGCGCGCGGGCGCTACGGAGCGGAGAAGGAGGGATTCGAACCCTCGAGGGAGGAATTCACCCCCCTAACGCCTTAGCAGGGCGCCGCCTTCAGCCACTCGGCCACTTCTCCGTGCCGGGCCATGGTACCAAGGCGATTCCCCGACCCCTGCAAAGACGAAAGCCCGCCTCGGTGGGGTAGGAGCCGCACGACCGAAACGGGCATTCGCCAGACGCCGGGGGTTATGTGAGGGGAGCCGGCACCCCGGATCATGCCCCAGGGCCAGGCTGGCGCCTTCCCTTAAAAGGGGGATTCGCTCAGCGGCTCTCGAGCCAGGCGAGCAGGGTCTCGATGCGGTCGATCTACTTGCGCCCGAGAAGGCCCGCGACTGTGGGGTCGCCCTTGCGGGGTCGCGGACGGACCTGGTCGACCGTGCACTGGTCGGGGTCCTTGTCCGGCCGGAAGCGGAGGAACCTCGAGTTGTGCCGGAACCGGCCCTTCTGCCACTTGTCGTAGCGAACCTCGACGACCAGCTCCGGCGGGACCGAGCTCCACTCGAGCTCGACACCCCGCTTCCACCGGCTCGGCGCGCCGCGGGGCTTGCGCTCGGGGTTCGGGCCGAGGAGCGGCTCGACGCGTTCTAGGATCTCCGCCCGCTTCTTCCCGGTCGCCGGCGCCGAGCCGACCGGGACGAGCTTGCCGTCGATGTGCAGGCCGAGTGCGAGGCTCGCGATGCCGGTGCCCTTCTCGCTCCAGGTCACGCCGACGACGACGCAGTCGGCGGTCCTCTCGCCCTTCACCTTCAGGACGGCCTCCCGCGAGCCGGGCATGTACGGCAGCCCGAGGCGCTTCGCGATGACGCCGTCGAAGCCCGCCACCTCGAGCCGGTCGAGCCACTTCTGGGCCTCGGCTCGGTCGCTCGTCACGGGCGAGATGTCGAAGGGCAGCTTCTCCACCGTCTTGCGCCGCTCCTCGATCGGCTTCCCGTGCAGGTCCTTGCCGTCCCAGAGGAGCACGTCGAAGACGACGAAGCCCGCCGGGATCTCGGCCGACAGCTTGCGAATCCGGCTCTCAGCCGGGTGGAGCCGCATCTGGAGGGCGTCGAAGTCGAGAGCGCCCTCGCGCTCGATCACGATCTCGCCGTCGAGGGCGGAGCGCTTCGGCAGCCGGTCGCTGAGCTCGACCAGCTCAGGGAAGTAGCGTAGGAGCGGCCGGCCGTTGCGGCTCCAGAGGTGCACCTCGCCGTCGAGGTTCTCGAGGATGCCCCGGAAGCCGTCCCATTTCGGCTCGTACTGCCAGCCGTCGCCCTCCGGAAGCTCGTCGACCAGCTCCGCCTCCATGGGCGGATACGGCAGGCTCTTGGGAGGCTCCGGCTCGGTCTTCGTCTCAGCCACGGGGCCGATTCTGCCAGGAGCCACTCAGATCCGACGAAACCGGATGACTACGCGGCACGTCTAACAGGCCAATGAGACGCGTAGCGATCACCGGGCTGGGCGCGGTCACGCCGCTCGGCAACGATCTCCCGACCACCTGGGCGGGCCTGACGGGCGGCCGAAGCGGGATCGCAGAGATCCAGGCATTCGACCCGAGCGACTTCCCGGTGAAGATCGCGGGCGAGGTGAAGGACTACGACCCGACAGGCGCCGCCTCCCCGAAAGAGGTGCGCAAGCTCGACCGTAACGTCCTCTTCGCGCTGACAGCGGCGAAGGAGGCTCTCGCGGACGCGGATATGAACGGCCACCGCTACGAGCCCGAGCGCCTGGGCGTGATCGTCGGCAACTGCATCGGTGGCTTCAACGAGCTCATGCGCCAGC
>DAITAN010000198.1:0-5138 GCA_036824235.1 Gaiellaceae bacterium
CGTCGTGCTCGATCTCATGCTCCCCGGTCTCGACGGCGTCGAGGTCTGCCGGCGCCTCCGCGACGGCGGCGTCTGGGCGCCGGTCCTCATGCTGACCGCGCGCGACGGCGTCGAGGACCGGGTCGCAGGGCTCGACGCCGGGGCTGACGACTACCTCCCGAAGCCGTTCTCCTTCGCCGAGCTTCTGGCGCGCCTGCGGGCGCTCGTGCGACGCGGGGCAGGCGAGCGGCCCGCCGTGCTCGAGGTCGGCGACCTGCGCCTCGATCCCGCGACTCGCCGGGCGTGGCGCGGCGAGGTCGAGGTGAAGCTTTCCGCCAAGGAGTTCGCCCTCCTGGAAGCGTTCATGCGCCGGCCGGGCGACGTGCTCTCCCGCTACCAGCTGCTCGAGCACGCCTGGGACTACGGCTACGAGAACCGCTCCAACGTCATCGACGTGTACGTCCGCTATCTGCGGGACAAGGTGGACCGGCCCTTCGGGTGCGCATCGATCGAGACCGTGCGCGGCGTGGGATACCGACTCCGGGACGAGGCGTGAGCCGCCTCCCGGTCCGCCTCCGCCTCACGCTCGCGTTCGCGCTGGCAATGGCCGTCGTGCTCGGCGCCGTCGGGGCGCTTCTCTATCTGCGGCTCGGGGACGCGCTCGACGAGCAGCTCGAGGAGAACCTCGAGCTGCGTGCCCAGGTGCTCGCGGACGGCGGCGGCCTCGACACGGGCGACGACGAGAATCTCGCACAGCGGCTCGGGCCGGACGGCTCCCCCGTCGCCTCGTCGCCCGGGCTCGACCGGGCGCTCGTCACACGCCAGGAGGCAGCCCGTGCGCAGGAGGGCTCGTTCTTCCTTACCCGCGAGGTCGACGGCGAGCCGGTGCGCCTGCTCGTCTCCCCCGCGGACGGAGGCGTGGTCGTCGTCGGCGCGTCGCTCGAGGACCGCGAGGAGGCGCTGGACGAGCTCCTCGCTCAGCTTTTCGTCGTTGGCCCGCTCGCGCTGCTCCTTGCCTCCGCCGCCGGCTATCTGCTGGCCACCGCAGCGCTCCGGCCGGTTGAGGCCATGCGCCGCGAAGCCGCCGAAATCTCGACCGACGAGGTCGGCCGCCGCCTCCCGCTGCCGCGCGCGCACGACGAGATCCGCAGGCTGGGCGAGACGCTCAACGCGATGCTCGGCCGGCTCGAGGAAGGTCTCGCGCGCGAGCGCCGCTTTGTCGCCGACGCGAGCCACGAGCTCCGCACGCCGCTCGCGCTCCTGCAGACGGAGCTGGAGCTGGCGCTGCGGCGCCCGCGGACCCAGGACGAGCTCGAGGCCGCTCTCCGGTCCGCTCGCGACGAGGTGGACCGGCTCTCGCGGCTCGCCGAGGACCTGCTCGTCCTCGCCCGCCTCGACGAGGGCCGGCTTCCCCTCCGCACCGAGAGCCTCGACGCGGGCGAGCTTCTGGAGACGGTGGCCCGCCGCTTCGACGCCAGGGCGAGCGGCGAGGGCCGATCGCTCGACGTGCGCGCTGAGACGGTCTCGTTCCCGGGCGACCGCCTCCGGCTCGAGCAGGCGCTCGGGAACCTCGTGGACAACGCCCTCCGCTACGGCGCCGGGACGGTGCGCCTCGAGGCGGCCCGGCGGAACGGCGGCGTCGAGCTCCGCGTGGCCGACCAGGGCGAAGGGTTCGCGCCCGATCTCCTGCCGGCGGCATTCGAGCGCTTCACCCGCCGGGACGATGTCCGCAGCGACGGTGCCGCTGGGCTGGGCCTCGCCATCGTCGACGCGATCGCGCGGGCGCACGGCGGAAGTGCAGGGGCCACGAACGGCCCCGGCGGGGGCGCCGCGGTTGTACTCATGCTTCCGGGCGGCGAAGTCAGACCGCGCTGAGGCCCCGGGCCCTGCGTGAAGCGGCGGTCTGGCGCTTCTGGGCGGAGAGCTCGACCTTGCGGAGGCGGACGTGGTTGGGCGTCACCTCGACGGACTCGTCGTCGCGAATCAGCTCGAGAGCCTGCTCGAGCGAGAGCGGCCGCGGCGGAATCAAACGAACGAGCTCCTCGGCCGTGGACGAGCGGATGTTCGTCAACTTCTTCTCCTTCGTCGGGTTGACGTCGAGATCCTCGGCGCGGGCGTTCTCGCCGACGATCATTCCCTCGTAGACCTCGGCGCCCGGGCCGACGAAGAGCTGCCCGCGCTCCTGCAAGTTGAGGAGCGCGAATGAGGTCACAGCCCCGCGGCGGTCGGCGACGAGGCTGCCGGTCGGGCGCATGCGTAGGTCGCCGTGCCACGGCTCGTAGCCCTCGAAGACGTGGTGGAGGATGCCCGTCCCGCGCGTTTCGGTGAGAAACTCGGTGCGAAAGCCGATCAGGCCACGCGCCGGCACGACGTACTCCATCCGCACCCAGCCGGTGCCGTGATTGACCATCTGCGCCAGCCTCCCCTTGCGGAGCGCGAGGAGCTGCGTGATCACGCCGACGTAGTCCTCGGGCGCGTCGATGGCCAGGCGCTCGACGGGCTCGTGCAGCTTCCCGTCGATCTCGCGCGTGACGACCTGCGGCTTGCCGACGGTGAGCTCGAACCCCTCGCGGCGCATCAGCTCGACAAGGACAGCGAGCTGGAGCTCGCCGCGACCCTGCACCTCCCAGGCGTCGGGGCGCTCGGTGGGGAGCACGCGTAACGAGACGTTGCCGACGAGCTCCTGGTCGAGCCGCGCCTTCACCATGCTCGCCGTCAGGCGTTCTCCGTCCTGCCCCGAGAGCGGGGACGTGTTGATCCCGATCGTCATCGCCAGGCTCGGCTCGTCGACCCCGATCACCGGGAGCGGCCGAGGGTCGTTCGGATCGGCGAGGGTCTCCCCGATGGTCACGTCGGCGAGGCCCGCGACGGCGATCAGCTCGCCGGGACCGGCCTCGGCGGCGTCGACCCGGTCGAGCGCCTCGGTCACGTACAGCTCCGTGACCTTCGCCCGCTCGACGCTCCCGTCGGCGCGGCACCACGCGATCTGCTGGCCGTGCCGGATCGTCCCCTCGCGGACCCGGCAGAGCGCGAGCCGGCCGACGTACGGGGAGGCGTCGAGGTTCGTGACGTGTGCTTGGAGCGGGTGGCCTTCCGTGTACGAGGGAGCCGGGATGTGCTCGAGCAGGGTCTCGAAGAGCGGCTCGAGATCCGCGGCCAGCGCATCCGCGTCGAGCCCGGCCTGCCCGGCTCTTGCGTTCGCATAGACGATCGGAAACTCGATCTGGCTCTCGTCGGCGTCCAGGTCGAGGAAGAGCGCGTAGACCTCGTCGACGACCTCGGCGACGCGCGCGTCCGGCCGGTCGACCTTGTTCACGACGAGGATGGCCGGGAGCCGGGCCTCCAGCGCCTTGCGGAGCACGAAGCGGGTCTGTGGAAGCGGTCCTTCGCTTGCATCGACGAGGAGGAGGACGCCGTCCACCATCGTCAGCCCGCGCTCGACCTCGCCTCCGAAGTCCGCGTGGCCCGGCGTGTCGACGATGTTGATCTTCACGCCGCCGTGCCGCACGGCCGTGTTCTTCGCCAGGATCGTGATGCCCTTCTCGCGCTCGAGATCCATTGAGTCGAGGACGCGCTCGGCCACGTCCTGGTTCTCCCGGAAGGAGCCGGACTGCCAGAGCATGGCGTCGACGAGCGTCGTCTTCCCGTGGTCGACGTGGGCGACGATTGCGACGTTGCGGATGTCTTCGCGCGTGGGCACCCGCCGAGAGTAGCCGCGGCGGTCGGCTCCCCCGTCGGCCGCACGTACGGTTCACGACTCCGAGCCGAATGCGAGCCGGGTCGTCCACAGGCGCACGCACCGGTGCGGCATCCAGCTGGACGTGACCCTTCGGGCCACTGGTGCGAGGCTCGCCCGCCGCGGTATCCCCGGTCGCGTCACGTCGACCGGAAGGAGACCCATGAGGATCAGTCGGATGCACGCCCTCGCGGCGGTCGCAGTCGTCGGCACGGTGGCGGCGGCCGCAGGAGTCGCGCTCGCCGTCGGCAAGGCCAGCGCGACAGCCGCGGAGGCGGACACGATCACCGCCTGCCGGCACCCGAACGGCGGGTGGGTGCGGATCGTCGCCGCCGAGTCCGCCTGCCGCGCCCGCGAGCAGGTCATGACGTGGAACATCGAGGGACCGGCGGGCGCGCCGGGGCCAGCGGGCCCGCCCGGGCCGAAAGGCGACCCCGGCCCCGGGCTGGAGAAGCTCGAGGACATGGACGGCCTGCCGTGTACCCGAGACGGCGGCGGCTCGGGCGAGATCGAGCTCGACTTCGCAGGCGACGACACCGTGCTCTTTCGCTGCGTCGGGGGCGGCTCGCCGCCACCGCCTCCGCCGCCGGCGAGCTCGATTGTCATCAACGAGGTGGACTACGACCAGGTCGGCGCCGACGGCGACGGCTTCGTCGAGCTGAAGAACACGGGCACGGCAGCGGTCGACCTCGCCGGGATCGCGCTCGTCTTCGTCGACGGCGCCGACTCGGAGGAGTATCGGCGGGAGGCGCTTACCGGCACGCTCGCTCCGGGCGAGTATCTCGTCGTTGCCGGAGGCGCTCAGAACGGCGCCCCCGACGGCATCGCGCTCGTCGACACCGAGGACGGCGCGCTGCTCGACGCACTCTCCTACGAGGGAGCGATCGCGGCGGCCGTCATCGGCGGGCGGACGTACTCGCTCGTTGAAGGCACGCTCCTCCCCGAGACCACGGTGGACTCGAACACCGCCGCAGGCTCGCTGAGCCGGTTCCCCGACGGCCGGGACACGAACGACGCCGCGGCCGATTGGGTCTTCACGACGACCCTCACGCGCGGCGCTGCGAACGTCGCGACCGCACCCTGAGCGCAGCGGAAGCGGGCGGCAGCCATCCGCGCCGCCCGCTTCCTGCTACTTAAACCCGCGTGACGGGAACATCGACGGCATGACCAAGCGGACGATCCTTCTCATCGAGGACGAGACCGCCATCTCCGAGCCGCTGGCGGCCGCGCTGACGCGCGAGGGCTTCGAGCCCGTGGTCGCCGGAACGGTCGCGGAGGGGCTCGAGCTCTTCGGAAAGCGTTCGCCCGACCTCGTGCTCCTCGACGTCATGCTCCCGGACGGCGACGGCCGCGACGTGCTGCGCAAGATCAGGGAGACCGCGCGCACGCCGGTCGTGATGCTCACGGCCCGCGGCGAGGAAAT
>DAITAN010000199.1:0-5100 GCA_036824235.1 Gaiellaceae bacterium
AGCGCGGTGACCACGCCGAGCACGACGGCGAGCGCGCCCGCTCGCGCGCGAAGCCGAAGCCGGTCGCGGCGGCGCGGCAGGTGGCGCCCGCACGGGCAGACAGACTGCTGGCCCAGACGACGGAGAGGGTTGCCGCCCGGCTGAACCGTGTGACCGCGACGGTCGCCCAGCAGACGGCCGAGGTGCAGCGCCGGGTCGAGGGCGTCGTCGCCGAGTTGGAGGCGACGTCCGAGCGGAGCGCGGGCTACATCCGGAAGATTCCGAAGGTCGTCTCGAGGATCGGCGCATTGAGCGCCGCGGAGATTCCCAGCGCGATCACCTTGCGGGTGTCGACGGGATCGACGATCCCGTCGTCCCAGAGGCGCGCGGTGGAGTAGTACGGGTTTCCCTCGCGCTCGTACTTTGCGCGGATCTCGTCGGGATCGGCGCGGCCGACGGTCGAGAGCACGTTCGCGGCCTGCTCGCCGCCCATGACCGAGATGCGCGCGTTCGGCCACATCCAGAGCTGCCGCGGCGCGTATGCGCGCCCGCACATCCCGTAGTTGCCGGCACCGAATGAGCCGCCGACGATGACGGTGAACTTGGGCACCTGCGCGCACGCGACGGCGGTGACCAGCTTCGCGCCGTCCTTGGCGATCCCGCCGGCCTCGTACTCCTTGCCGACCATGAAGCCGGTGATGTTCTGGAGGAACAGCAGCGGGACGCGCCGCTTGCACGCCAGCTCGACGAAGTGGGCGCCTTTGAGGGCCGACTCGGAGAAGAGCACGCCGTTGTTCGCGAGGATCGCCACCGGGTAGCCCTCGATGCGGGCGAAGCCGCAGACGAGCGTCTCCCCGTAGAGGGGCTTGAACTCGTGCAGGCGGCTCCCGTCGACGAGGCGGGCGATCAGCTCGCGGACGTCGTAGCCCTTCGCGTAGTCGGTCGGGACGATCCCGTACAGCTCCTCCGGGTCGTAGAGCGGCTCCTCGGGCGGGAGCACGTCCCAGGGCGGATCGGGCTTGCGGCGGTGCAGGTTGCGCACGATCTGGCGCGCGAGCGCGAGGGCGTGCTCGTCGCTGACCGCGTAGTGGTCGGTCACGCCGGAGAC
This sequence comes from Gaiellaceae bacterium, assembly GCA_036824235.1. GTDB lineage: Bacteria > Actinomycetota > Thermoleophilia > Gaiellales > Gaiellaceae > JAIBJN01. The sequence goes on from DAITAN010000199.1 coordinate 1,088, forward strand.
GCGCGAATGGACGTCCGCGCCCCCGAGCTCCTCGGCGCTCACCTCTTCGCCCGTCGCCGCTTTCACGAGCGGCGGCCCGCCGAGGAAGATCGTCCCGGTCCCGCGCACGATCACGGTCTCGTCGCTCATCGCCGGCACGTAGGCCCCGCCGGCCGTGCACGAGCCCATGACGACGGCGACCTGCGGGATTCCGAGCGCCGACATCGTCGCCTGGTTGAAGAAGATGCGGCCGAAATGCTCGCGATCGGGGAAGACCTCGTCCTGCATCGGGAGGAACGCGCCGCCCGAGTCGACCAGGTAGATGCACGGCAGATGGTTCTGCTGGGCGACCTCCTGGGCGCGCAGGTGCTTCTTGACGGTCAAGGGGTAATACGTGCCGCCCTTGACGGTCGCGTCGTTGGCGACGATGACGCACTCCGTCCCTTCGACCACTCCGATCCCGGCGATGATTCCCGCGCCCGGCGCGTCGCCGTCGTAGACGTCCCAGGCCGCGAGCGCGTTCAGCTCGAGGAAGGACGATCCGGGATCGACGAGCCGCTCCACCCGCTCCCGGGCGAGGAGCTTCCCCCGCGCGGCGTGGCGCTCGACCGTCTCGGACGGACGGTCGGTAGCCACCTGCGCGGTCCTCTCGCGTAGTTCGGCCACGAGCGCCTCCATGCGCTCGCGGTTGGCCGCATAGTCCTCGGCCGCCCGGTCAGCCCGCGAGTCGAGGACGGTCACTAGTCGGTGTCGGGCAGCTTGGCGATGACCGCCTTCACCGCTCGGAGCACGTCGGCTTCGTCATGCCCGAAGTCCTCGAGATAGGCGTTCAGCGCTGCTCGGACGAGGCGAAGCTCCTCGTCGGTGAGCTCGATCGTGTACATGGCCGTAGCCTACGCCCTACCCGGGATACCAGGCCCGGTCCAGACTGGAAATACGGTTTCCCGACAGCTACCTTGTGGACTCAAATGCGGCTGCTGGGGAAGGGGAGTGTGTTGGTGCTGCTTGCGTTTACGCTGGTCCTGACCCTGGTCGGATCGGCGGCCGCAAAGCGCGTCGTGGGCAGCCCCGGCACGAACGTGGTCAACGGCACGACTGCGCGGGACGACGTCTTTGCGCGTGGCGGCAACGACGTCGTCTGGGGCCGCGGCGGCAACGACTTCCTCTACGGCCAGCGCGGGGCGGACATCCTCCAGGGCGACGTGGGCAACGACCGTATCCGGGGAGACGCGCGCGAGGACACCCTCGACGGCGGGCCCGGCGGCGACCTTCTCTACGGCGGCTGGGGGCCTGATGTGATCGACGCCGGGGCCGGAAACGACGTCGTCGACGTGCGGGAGGACGATGGTCAGGTGGACAGTGTCGACTGCGGCCCGGGACGGGACACCGTGTTCGTCAACCGTAAGGACAGAACGTTCGGCTGCGAGGTCGTGAAGCCGCCCAGGCGGTGGGGTCGCATGATGCCGCCGGGCAAGGTCGTGACGCTTGGCGCGGGAGCCGACACATGGAGCGGCGCCTTCGCGAACAACGAACGTCACTTGGTCGCGGGGCGTGCGGGAGACGACGTGCTCGACGCGACTGCAGGCAGCGACGTCATTTGGGGCAACGAAGACAATGACACGTTGATAGGCGGGAACGGCCGCGACTGGCTGTTGGGTGGCCCGGGCCACGATGTGCTGGTGGGTGACGAGGGCAACGACCGGCTTTGGGGAGGCTGGGGACGCGATCAACTGTTTGGCGGGGAGCACGACGACGAGCTCATTACGATCGACATGGACCCGGACGCTGACGAGATCACCTGCGGGTCGGGGAACGACCGTGTGGTAAAGCGGGCGATCGACCGGATCATGGACCCGGGCAACTGCGAGCGGGTCATCGTCGTCCGGCTGCGCTAAACGCTCAAGAAACGCTTACCGGCCGCTTACAGGGGGGCCATTCCTTCCGAACAGCACGGTGGTTCAGTTCGCCGTGCAGGCACTACTCGGAAAGGAAGCACCTGTGAAGCGGACCCTTCTGTTCGTCTCGGCGACGGCACTTCTCGTGCTCGCAGCCGCGCCGGTGGCCTCGGCGAAGGTAATCGTCGGCACGCCGGGTGACGACACGCTGGCCGGCACGGCCAAACGCGACTTCATCTACGGTCGCGCCGGCAACGACGCCATGGCCGGAAACGACGGCTCGGACTTTCTCTTTGGCCAGCGCGGCGACGACACCGCGAGCGGTGACGACGGACGCGACTTCCTCTGGGGAGGACCGGGCAACGACACGCTCCAGGGCGGGGACGGGCCCGACCTGCTCCACGCGGGCTGGGGCGCCGACACGCTCGAGGGCGGGCCGGGGAACGACATCCTTCGGGCCGGCGAGAACGACAACCTGCCCGACGTCATCGACTGCGGCGGCGGACGCGATTCGGCACTGATCCGGGTCGGGGACGTGGCCGTCGACTGCGAGCGTGTGAGGACCGCGCCCTCGCGTCGCTCCCGCGTCCACTTCCAGCGCGGAACGGCTGGCGACGACACCCTGACCGGCACGGCTGGGCGGGACTTCATCCTCGCGCGTGCAGGCAACGACACGGTGTCGGGGCTCGGCGCGACCGACTTCCTCTTCGGTCAGATGGGCAACGACACGCTCAACGGGAACGACGGCGCCGACCGGGCCTGGGGCGGCCCCGGCGACGACGATGTCAACGGTGGAGCGGGCGCCGACTGGCTCTGGGCCGGCTTTGGAGCCGACGACCTCTCGGGCGGCGAGGGCAACGACCGCCTGTTCGCGGCGGCGGACGACAATGCCGCCGACACGCTCAACTGCGGCGAGCACGCCGACGATCGCGACCGCGCCATCCTGAGGCCCGGCGATACGGCGGTGGGTTGCGAATTCGTCCGGACTCTCGCGAACTAGCGAGGGACGTGCACTGACCGGAAGCGGGGCCCAGAAGCACGACGGGCCCCGCTCCGGCCAACCCGGCACACACTCGGCACCCTCCGCGCACCACCGGTGCGTCTTTCCGCGCTAGCGTCCAAAGCGGGTGGTGGCCCGGGGTGGCCCCTCGGACAGGGCGGCGTCGGGCACGTTCGAGACGGCCGGTCAGGCAGCCGGGGCGCCGACGGAGTCGAGCGCCCGGCGGAGAGACGCGACGAAGTCGCGCAAGCCCTCGGGCCCGGACTCGTCGGCCACTTGGATGGGGCGGCTCCCGACGACGATGCCGTCGGCGAGCGCGGCAACGCCTGCGGCCTGCTCGGGCGTGGAGATCCCGAAGCCGGCGAGGAGCTCCCGGTCAGTCAGCGCCCGCGCGCGCTGCACGAGGCCTTCCAGCTGCGAGGAAACGGCGTCCCGCGTGCCCGTCGTGCCCGTCAGGGAGACCAGGTAGAGCCAGCCGTCCGTGCGCTCCGCCGCGCTGCGGATGCGCTCGTCGGTCGACGTCGGGGCGACCAGCTGGACGCGCGGGATCTCGGGCGCGGCCTCGAGCGGGAGGTCGGCGACGATCAGGCTCGTCGCGCCGGCTGACCTCGCGTCCTCCCAGAAGCGCTGATACCCGTAGGCCTCCAGGATCGAGGCGTACGTCATTGGGACGATGGGGATGTCGGAGCCGATGCGGCTGCGCGTCTCGGCCAGGCACTCGAGGCACTCGCGGGTGCGCATCCCGCGCGCGAGTGCGCGCTCGCCGGCGAGCCGGATCACCGGGCCGTCCGCGAGTGGGTCCGAGAACGGGAAGCCGATCTCGATCAGGTCGGCTCCGCCGGCCACGGCGGCCTCGACGAGCTCCGGCGTCTCGGGGAACGCCATCAGGTAGACGCAGAGCTTCTTGCTCACGCGTCGTGCCCGAGGACGACCGCGAGGTCCTTGTCGCCGCGCCCGGAAAGGCAGACGACGATGAGCTCGGCGTCCAGCTCGAGCGCCCTCGCGAGCGCGTGGGACGGCTCGAGCGCAGGGATGATGCCCTCGCGCTCTGCGAGGAGGTGGAGCGCGGCGAGCGCCTCCTCGTCGGTCGCCGGGAGGTACTCCGCCCGGCCCGTATCGCGCAGGAACGCGTGCTCGGG
>DAITAN010000200.1:0-5094 GCA_036824235.1 Gaiellaceae bacterium
AGACCGTCGGCGTGCGATCGCCTGCAGGGCGAGCCCGGTCGCCATGAGCGGGCGACCACCGATCCGGTCGGAGAGCGCGCCCGCGATCGGCGCGACGAAGATCGGCATCACCGTCCACGGCAGGATGCGCAGGCCCGCGTCCAGCGGCCCGTAGCCCTGCACGGTCTGCAGGAACTGGGCCAGCAGGAAGATCGAGCCGAACATCCCGAAGAACATGAACAGCGAAGCCGCGTTCGCAGCCGCGAACGTGCGGTTGCGGAAGAAGCGCATGGGCAGCATCGGCGCCGGGCTGCGCAGCTCCCAGAGCACGAAGGCGATCGTCAGGATCGTGCCCAGCGCGAGCGAGGCCAGGATCTCGGTGCTCGCCCAGCCCTGCGCGTTGCCGCGGACGACGCCCCAGACGATCCCGAAGAGGCCCGTGCTCGCGAGCGCGAGGCCGGGCAGGTCGAGCCGCGTCGAGGGCCCGTAGGTCTCCTTCAGCCGCATCATGGCCAGCGGGATGAGGACGATGCCGATCGGCACGTTGAGCCAGAAGATCCACTGCCAGGAGATGCCCTCGACGACGGCGCCTCCGACGAGCGGCCCCATGGCCACGGCGAGACCGCCGATGCCGCCCCAAGCGCCGAGCGCGACGCCGCGCTTGTCGGCCGGGACGGCGGCACTGAGGATGGTGAGCGTCAGCGGGGTGACGATCGCGCCGCCCAGGCCCTGCGCGGCCCGTGCGACGATCAGCGCCTCCACCGAGGGCGCGAGCGCGGCCGCCACGGACGCCGCGGTGAAGATGCCGAGCCCGATTGCGAAGAGCCGCCGGCGGCCGAAGCGGTCGCCGAGGGCGGCGCCGGTGAGGAGAAAGACGGCGAAGGTGAGCGTGTAGGCGTTCACCGTCCACTCCAGATCCTCGATCGAGGCGCCGAGGTCCGTGCGGATTACGGGGAGCGCAGTCGTGACGACGAGGTTGTCGAGCGTCGCCATGAAGAGCGCCACTGACGTGATCACGAACGTCCAGATGGTTGTCGACCGATTCATCTCTTCTCCCTTCTATTACTGAGTAATCACTTACTTGGAGGCCAAAAAAAGAGAGGGTTTACGTGGCTCCGCGCAGCTCCTGGGCCCAGGTGTCGTCCTCGCCGCAGATCTGCGGGAGGTCCATCGCCGCCGCGACGTTCATGAGCATCCCCATGGCGAAGAAGTCGCGGATCCGCAGCGTCTCCGCGCCCGTGACCTCCTCGACGTAGCGGAAGAGCGCGGCGAAGCCGGCGCGCGTCGCGTCCCGGATCTCCGGGTCGGAGCACGCGGCATACATCTGCATCTGCCCGAGGAGCATCTCGCGGTCGGCGAGCAGGCCGTCGTAGGCGAGGCCCATGGCGGTGAACGCCTCGTCGCCTGTCTTTCCTGCGGCCGCCTCCTGGAAAGTGGCGAGCACGCGGGCGAAACAGCGGCGCGAGCTGGCCATGAAGAGCTCCTTCTTCGTGCCGAAGAGGCGGAAGAGATAGGGCTGTGAGATGCCGGCCCGCTTGGCGATCGCGTCGGTCGACGTTCCGTGGAGCCCGCCGTGGGCGAACTCCTTCATCGCGGCCTCGAGAATCTCCTCGCGGCGCACCTCGGCGCTCTTTCTGGTTCCAGTCTGCGTCGGCACGGCAAGGAAGTTAGCACTCACTCACAAGTCCGTCAAGTGCCTTCTCTGCGTAGTAGTTGAATACCATGAGATCTCGAATGGCCACCACGCTCGTCTCCGGCGGCGCCGGCTTTCTCGGCTCCCACCTCTGCGACCACCTGCTCGGACAGGGGCACCGCGTCGTGTGCGTGGACAACCTCGACACCGGCTCGCTCGGGAACATCGAGCACATCCGCGACGACTCGTTCGTCTTCGTGAACCACGACCTCACGCAGCCGTTCTTCATCGACGAGCCGGTCGAGTTCGTCTACCACCTCGCGAGCCCTGCCTCGCCGATCGACTACGCGCGGCTGCCGCTGCACACGCTCAAGGTCGGCTCCTACGGGACGCATCACATGCTCGGTCTGGCGAAGATCAAGCGCGCGCGGTTCCTGCTCGCCTCCACCTCGGAGGTGTACGGGGACCCGCAGATCCACCCGCAGCCCGAGACCTACTGGGGCAACGTGAACCCGATCGGCCCCCGCGGCGTCTACGATGAGGCGAAGCGCTACGCCGAGGCCCTGACGATGGCCTACCACCGCCAGCAGGGCCTGGACACGGCGATCGTGCGGATCTTCAACACGTACGGCCCGCGCATGCGCCCGCACGACGGGCGCGCGATCCCGACCTTCGTGCGCCAGGCGCTCGAGGACAAGCCGCTCACCGTCTTCGGCGACGGCTCGCAGACGCGCTCCTTCTGTTACGTCGACGACCTCATCCGCGGCCTCGTCGCGCTCGTCGAGTCCGGGGAGCACCTGCCCGTGAACATCGGGAACCCAAACGAGATGAGCCTGCTCGAGCTGGCCGAGGCCGTCATCCGCGTCTCGGGGTCGAAGTCGGAGATCGTCTACGAGGCGCTGCCGGTCGACGACCCGCAGGTGCGCCAGCCTGACATCACCCGTGCGCGTCAGCTTCTCGGCTGGGAGCCCGAGGTCGAGCTCGAGGAAGGCCTGCGGCGGCTGCTGGACAGCCTCCGGGCCCCGGTCGCCCCGGCGCAGCCGTAAGGACTTCCTAAAGCCTCGCGGATCCCACGGATGCCAGGTGGGAGCGCGGCTATCCTTCGGACTCCCCGAGGACTCCAGTCAACTTGGCCCACCGCATCACCCGGCGCGCTCTCGGCGCAACTCTTCTTGCCGCTGTCGTCGGCCTCCTCTGCGTCCCGGCTGCGGGCGCCTCGCCGGCCATCAAGATCGGGCTCCTCGACGACCACCAGACTCTGTTCCTGCCGGGAACGGCGTTCCCGCAGTACGACGAGCTCGACATCCAGGTGCTGCGGATCAACTTGCGCTGGGACCAGGTCGCGCCCACCGCGCCCACCGGGACGCCTTCAGATCCTGGGCCCGGCTCGTACGACCAGGCGAAGTGGCTGCCGTACGACAACGCGATCAAGGCTGCGGCCGCGACGACGCCCGCGACGCAGGTCTTCCTCAGCATCCTCGGCTCGCCGGGCTGGGCGAACGGGGGCAACGACTTCCGCCACGCACCGACGAACCTTCAGCTGCAGGCGTTCGCCAAGGCGGCTGCGACGCGCTACAGCGGGACCTACGACGATCCGACCTCGTCTGACCCGACGGTCCTCCTTCCGCGCGTCCGCTACTGGGGCGCCTGGAACGAGCCGAACCTGCACACGTTTCTCCGGCCGCAGTGGAAGAGGATCGGCGGGCGCTGGGTCTCGACCGCCCCGATCCAGTACGCGCGCATCTGCAACCAGGTCTACAACGGCGTCCACGGAGCGCAGACCGCCGACGCGTTGGAGAAGGTCGCCTGCGGGCTGACGTCGCCGCGCGGCAACAACATCCCGGGCTCGGCCAACCCGTCGCACACGCCGCTTCTGTTCCTCCGGGGCATGAAGCGCGGCGGCGCGAAGTTCGACGCCTACGGGCACCAGCCGTATTCGCTCAAGAACTCGCCCACATGGAAGCCCGACGGCAACCACATGATCTCGCTGGGCAATATCTCCGTCCTCGTCCAGGAGCTGACGCGCCTCTACGGCCCGAAGCGGCTCTGGATCACCGAGTACGGCTACGAGTCGAACCCGCCCGACCCGCAGCTGGGCGTCTCACAGTCGACGCAGGCCAAGTGGCTCAAGCAGGCGTTCGGGATCGCCAAGGCTCACACCCGCATCGACATGTTCATCTGGTTCCTGCTCATCGACGAGCAGGACCGCAACGGACCGGCTTCCGGCGCCCCGGGCTGGCAGTCGGGGCTGATGCGGTTCGGCTGGACGACGGGTCAGCCGAGGAAGCCCGCGTGGACGACGTTCATGAACCTCACGCCTTAAGCTTCGCTGGGCCCTTGCCTAGCGACATAGCCCTGCTGTGAACGCGTGCACGATCGTCGCGCGGAACTACCTCGCGCAGGCGCGCGTGCTGGCCGATTCCTTCCTGCGGCGCCACCCCGACGGGACGTTCACGACGCTGCTCCTGGACGACCTCGACCGTGAGGTCGACGAGGCCGCCGAGCCGTTCGCGGTCGTGCGCGTGGACGAGATCGGGATCGAGGCGCCCGAGCTCTTCCGCATGGCGATGATCTACGACGTCCTCGAGTTCGCCACGGCGGTCAAGCCCTGGTTCCTCGACACCCTCCTCGACCGCGGCCTCGACCACGTCGCCTACTTCGACCCCGACATCGAGGTCTTCGCACCGCTCGACGACATCGCCGAGCACGCGCGGGAAAGCGGGATCGTGCTGACGCCCCACGTCACCGCTCCGATGCCGCGCGACGGCCTCGAGCCCGGCGAGCGAACGATCCTGCGCGCGGGGATGCACAACCTCGGGTTCGTCGCTGTCGGCGCGGGCGCCCGCGACTTCCTCGCCTGGTGGCGCGTCCGGCTTGCGCGGGACTGTCTCGTCGACCCCGACGAGGGCCAGTTCGTCGACCAGCGCTGGGTGGACTTCGTTCCCTCGCTCTTCGACCACCACGTGATGCGCGACCCGGGCTGCAACGTCGCCACTTGGAACCTCAACGCGCGCGAGGTCACCTGGGAGGACGGGAGCTACCGCGTCAACGGTCAGCCGCTGCGCTTCTACCACTACAGCGGCTTCAACCCGGAGTTCCCGCACCTACTCTCGAAGTTCCAGGGCGACACGCCGCGAATCCGCCTGAGCGAGCGCCCGTCCCTGGCGCAGCTTTGCCGCGAGTACGCAGCGTCCCTCATGTCGCGCGGGTACGGCGAGTGGTCGCCGAAGCCGTACATCTGGAACGAGCTCCCCGACGGGACGCGCATCGACCGCGGGCTCCGCCGCCTGTACCGCTGGCATCTGATCGACGCCGAGCGCGAGGGCAGGGAGCCTCCGCCGCTCCCGTTCGACCCGTCGTCCGCCGAGGCATTCGCGGCCTGGCGCGGCAGCGTCCTCGGCCGTCCGGCCCGGGCGAAGCTCCGGCGCTACGCGGAGGCCGTCTATGGGGTCGACCCCGAGGCCCTGCCGGCCCGCGTCGCC
>DAITAN010000201.1:0-5071 GCA_036824235.1 Gaiellaceae bacterium
CGCTGGCCGCAGGGATGAACGTGAGCAGGGTGCCGGCGATGACGCCGGGCGCCGAGAGCGGCAGCGTCACGCGCAGGAAGGCCTTCGTGCTGGACGAGTACAGATCCTTGGCGGCCTCGATCAACCTCGGGTCGATCTGCTCCAGCGCCACGTAGAGCGGAAGCGCCATGAACGGCATGAAGTTGTAGGTGATGCCCGCGATCACCGCGGTCGAGGTAGCCAGCAGCCGCCCGTCGTCCGACACGAGCCCGAGCGTCTGCATGGCGCCGACGACGAATCCGTCGTCGGCAAGGATGTTCTGCCAGGCCAGCGTCCGGATCAGGTACGTCACGAAGAAGGGGGCAATGATGAAGAGCAGGAGCAGGTTCTTCCAGCGCCCGCCACGGAAAGCGATCCAGTACGTCAGCGGGTACGAGATGAGGAGCGCGAGGACCGTGGCGATCCCCGCGTACTTGAGCGAACGGAGGAACTGCTCCTGATAGGTGCTGAAGGCCTGCGAGTAGTTGTCCCAGGCCCAGGTAAACGTGTACCCGACCTGGACTGTCCCTTCCTGCAGCGACGTGTAGCCGAGGTAGTAGAGCGGGACGACGAAGAAGAGGACCAGGAAAGCGATCCCCGGAGCCAGCAGCAGGTACGGGGTGAGCCAGCCGTGTCGATGGAGGAAGCTCATGCCTCGCGCGTGGCTACACGCCGATCACGGCCTGCCACTGCTCCTGGAACTCGGGGTTCTCGATGGCCTCGGCGCTGAACTCGTGCAGGTTGTCGAGCACGTCCGGCGATGGGAAGATGAGCGGGTCCTCGGCGAGCGCCGGGTCGATCTTCGCGATCGCCTCCTTCGTCCCCTTCACAGGGGTGATGTAGTTCACGTAGGCGGCGACCTTGGCCGCGATCTCCGGGTCGTAGAAGAAGTTCATAAACGTCGAGGCCGTGTAGACGTCGCCGCCAGTCGGGATCACCATCGTGTCCACCGACGAGACCCCGCCGGCGTCCGGGATCCTGAACTTGAGGTTCGGGTTGTCCGGCTGGAGGATGACGATGTCCCCCGACCACGCGATCGACGCCCAGGCGTCGCCGCCGGCGAGCAGGCCCGTGTAGTCGTTGCCCGTGAACTGGCGGATCTGCCCGTCGTCGACGGCCTTCTTCAACTTTTCGCAGATCTCGTTGAACATGGTCTGGTCGGGGTTGGCCACATCGCCACCCATCTCGAGCATGAAGAGCGCCGCAGTGTCCTCCATGGAGTCGAGCATCGTCACCTTGCCCTTGAGGGCGGGGTCGAGCAGCTGCTCGACGGAGGTGAGCTCGCCGCCGACCTTCTTCGGGTCGTAGCCGATGCCCGTGATGTACGTCTGCCACGGCAGGCTGTAGTCGCGGTTCGGGTCCCAGGGCGGGCTTGCGAGCGTGTCCTCGAGGTTGTCGATGTTCGGGATCGCGCTCTTGTCGAGCTTCTGGAGGTAGCCGAGGTCGAGCAGGCGGGCCGCGAGCCAGGCCGTCGGGACGATGATGTCCCGGTCGATCCCCTGACCCCGCGAGAGTGGCGCCTGGATCTCGCCGAAGAACTCCTCGTTCGAGTTGATGTCCTCGAGGTAGTTGACCTTGACGCCAGTTTCCTTCGTGAACTGCTCGAGCGTCGGGAACTTGCTCGCGTCGTCGTTCTGGTCGATGTAGTAGGGCCAGTTCGAGACCGTGATCTCGTCCGCGAGCTCCTGGGAGACGGTCGTCTCGCCCGCGCCGGTCGGCGCCTGCTGGCCCTCGATCCCGCCCCCGCCGCCGCAGGCGGCGAGCAAGCCGGGAAGCGAGAGGGTGGCGCCGCCCACTGCGGCGCGACGTAGCAGTTGCCTGCGCGTCATCGGCCGTTGGATGCGCTCGAACGGGTAGTTCATCGGGCCCTCCCTTCTGTCAGTCCACTACGAAGGTTGCTTCGGGGCTCCAGCTGAGCGTGACCTGGTCGCCGGGCCGAACCGAGGTCGCCCCTGCCTCGGTGTTCTGGACGTACAGCGTGATCGCACCGGCGGTCGTATCGACGATGTACTGCGTGGAGACGCCGATATAGGCGCTCTCGCGTACCTCGCCGGCGAGTCGGTTCTCCTCGACGGCGCCCAGCCGCACCTTCTCCGGCCGGATGCCGATGGAGATTTCCCCGTTTCTCCCCCTCGCCGAGGGAACGCGGACGACGGCCCCGTCCGCAAGTCGCACGGTCCCGTCGGCCTCGACGGTGCCTGCGAGAAGGTTCGAGATGCCCAGGAAGCCTGCGACGAACGCGGTGCGCGGGGTCTCGTAGAGCTCCGTCGGCGTCCCGAGCTGCTCGATCTTGCCCGCGTGCATGACCGCGATCGCGTCGGCCATGGTCATGGCCTCTTCCTGGTCGTGCGTGACGTGCACGAACGTGATGCCGACCTCGTTCTGGATGCGCTTGAGCTCGAGCTGCATCTGCTTGCGGAGCTTCAGGTCGAGCGCGCCCAGCGGCTCGTCGAGGAGCAGGACGCGCGGCCGGTTGACGAGCGCGCGCGCCAGGGCCACCCGCTGCTGCTGACCGCCGGAGAGCTGGCGCGGCTTACGCCGCTCGAAGCCCGCCAGGTCGACGAGCGCGAGGGTCTCGGAGACGCGCTCCTTCAACTCGCCCCCGCGCACACCGCGGCGGCGGAGCCCGAACGCGACGTTCTCGAAGATGTTGAGGTGCGGGAAGAGCGCGTAGCTCTGAAAGACCGTGTTCACGTCCCGCTTGTACGGTGGCAGGCCGGTCACGTCGCGGTCACCGAGGTAGATCGTCCCCGCCGTCGGCTCCTCGAAGCCGCCGATCATGCGGAGGCTCGTCGTCTTCCCGCAGCCCGAGGGGCCGAGCAGCGCGAAGAAGCTTCCGCGCGGGATCTGGAGCGAGACGTCGTCGACGGCGGCCACGTCGTCGAAACGCTTGGTGACGGACTCGAGCCGGACGTCGGCGACCGGAGCGCCGCTTCCCTGTCCCGGGTCGACCTTCTCCTCAACCGCCATTCCGTGTCCCTCCGCCGATCGGGACGAGAACCACGGGGGCCGGGGCGGTCGACGCCAGCCCGATCACGAGCGCGTGAAGAAAACCGATCGCGTTCGCCTTCAGCCCGGCTGGTTCGGCTTCCGCCGTAGACCGCTCCGCCTGAACGGTGGCCACAGTCGTCGTTTCGCTTCGCCTAGTCGATTTTCGCCATGACGTGCTTGATCTGCGTGTAGTCCTCGAGCGAGTAGACCGACAGGTCCTTGCCGTAGCCGGACTGCTTGTAGCCGCCGTGCGGCATCTCGGCGACCAGCGGGATGTGGTCGTTGATCCAGACGGTGCCGAACTGCAGCTTGCGGGCCGCGTTCAGCGCGCGCCCGATGTCCCGTGTCCAGACCGAGGCGGCAAGCCCGTAGTTGACGTCGTTCGCCCAGTCGATCGCCTGGTTGTCGTCGGCGAAGCGCTGGACGGTGACGACGGGCCCGAAGATCTCGCGCTGGACGATCTCGTCGGTCTGCTCGACGTCGGTGACGATGGTCGGGTTGACGAAGAACCCGCGGTCACCGTTCGAGCCGCCGCCCGTGAGGATGGTCGCGCCCTTGGCTCGCTCGAGGAACCCGAAGACCCGCTCCTGCTGGTCCTTGGAGATCACCGAGCCCATCTCGATGTCCTCGCCCTCGGCCGGGTCGCCGACCTTGATCGACTCGACGGCCGGGACGAGCTCCTCGAGCAGCTTGTCGTAGATCTTCGGGCCGGCCACGATCCGCGAGGCGGCCGTGCAGTCCTGCCCGGAGTTCCAGTAGCCGGCGGCCCTGACGCCCTCGGCCACGGCGGCCGGGTCGGCATCGTCGAACACGATGACGGGGGCCTTGCCGCCCAGCTCGAGGTGGACGCGCTTCAGCGAGTCCGCGGCAGTCGCGGCGATGATCTTGCCGGTCGCGACGTCGCCGGTCAGCGAGACCAGCCGAACGTCGGTGTTCTTCACGAGCGCCTCGCCCGCGGGGACGCCGTCGCCCGTGATGACGTTGAGGACGCCCGGCGGAATGATGCCCTCGGCCAGCTCGACGAACTTGAGCAGCGTCAACGGAGTCTGCTCGGAGGGCTTCATGACCTGGGTGTTGCCGGCCGCGAGGGCGGGCCCCATCTTCCAGACGGCCATCCAGAGCGGGTAGTTCCAGGGTGCGATGCCGGCGACGACGCCGAGCGGCTCGCGCCGGATCCAGGAGGTGTGGTCACGCATGTACTCGCCGGTCGAGCGGCCCTCGAGGATCCGCGCGGCGCCGGCGAAGAAGCGGAGATTGTCCGCCATCTCGCTGGGCTCGTCGCGCGCGGCGGCAATCGGCTTCCCGACGTTCCGCGACTCGATCTGCGCCAGCTCCTCGGCGTTCTCTTCGATCACGTCGGCGAGCTTCAGCAGCATCTCGGCGCGCTCGCGCGGGGTCGAGTCGAGCCACTCCGGCAGCGCGTCCTTCGCTGCTTGAACGGCGCGGTCGGCGTCCTCTGCGGTGCTCGCCGGGACCTCGGCGATCGTCTCTCCCGTCGCCGGGTTGAGGACTTCCATGGTCTCGCTCCCGGCGGAGTCGACCCATTCCCCTCCGATGTAGTTCTTGTGCTGGGACACGGCAACACTCATCAGGATCGGACCTCCGTTTCGACGCTGGGGCCAGCGTAGCCCCCTCCGAGCCTTGCAACAAGCTGGAAACGCGGGCCTAAGCAGGGCAACGTCTTTGGACAGGCTGTCGAAAACTAACGCCGCAGAGCACCACGGCGTTCGAGCGACTCGACGAGCAGATCGGCCGGCAGCTCGTGCGCGACCGTGCCCTCGTGGCCGGTCATCGTCTCGGCCGTGCAGAGCGCGTTCAGGATCGCCTCCTCGGTGGCGTCGACGACCGCGTCGAAGAGCGGCGTGATGTGGCCGTTCGTGACCATCTCGAGCGGGACGGTGAGCGGGTTGCTCGCCGCGATGTCGCCCGCGGGGAGGCCGCGGTTGCCCGTCGCGAAGCAGAGGAAGATGTCGCCGCTCGAGTTCTCGCCCACGCCCCCCACGCGCGCGATGCCGAGGGCCGCGCGCTGCGCCAGGCGGTCGCACTGGCCGGGGAGGAGCGG
>DAITAN010000202.1:0-5068 GCA_036824235.1 Gaiellaceae bacterium
GGGAACGACGACAGCATTCTCCTCGTCGCCGTGAAGAACCGCACCTCGCTCGAAGGCTGTGAGCAAGAGCGGCGCGGGAACGACGACAGCATTCTCCTCTCGCCCGAGGAGGCCGCCGCCCGCTTCGCGGACGATCCGGGCGCGGTGAAGGCCGCCGCGGAGCTCGCCGAGCGGCTGACCTTCGACCTCACGCACGAGCTCGGCTACCGCTACCCGGATTTCTCCGACGGGCCGACGCCCGCGGACGTGCAGCTCTCGGAGGTGTGCCGGCGAGCCTTCGACGAGCGCTACCGGCACTCGCCGCGCCCGCTGCGGGAGAAAGCAGACCAGCGCCTGCGTGAGGAGCTCGCTCTCATAGCCGAGCTCGGCCTGTCCGGCTTCTTCCTCCTCCACTGGGAGGTGCTCGAGCTCGCCCGCGACGTGGCTGCCCGGGTCAGGGGCCCTGGCTCACCGCGCCACCTGCTGCCGCCCGGGCGCGGCCGTGGCAGCTCGGTCGGGTCGATCGTCTGCTACCTGACGGGGCTCTCCCACGTCGACCCGGTGGACGCCGGCCTCGCACTCGGCCGCTTCCTGAACCGGGAGCTGTCTTCCGTTCCGGACATCGACCTCGACTTCCCGCGGGACATCCGCGAGAAGCTCATCGTCGCCGTCACCGAGCGCTACGGCCGCGAGCACTCGGCGCTCGTGGCGAGCTTCGCCACGTACCGCGCCCGCGGCGCGATCCGCGACGTGGGCAAGGCGCTCGGGCTCCCGCAGGCCGAGCTGGAGCGGCTCGCGCGCGTGACGGACGGCTGGAACGCGCGCAAGGTGGGGGAGGACATGGAGCACGTGCCCGGCGCCGAGGCGCGCCTCGCCTCGCCGCGCTGGCGGGCGTTCCGGGAGCTCTGTGGGGAGATCGCCGGGCTGCCGCGCCACCTCTCGCAGCACCCGGGGGGCATGGTCATCTCCTCGCGCCCGCTCGTCGAGCTCGTCCCCGTCGAGCCCGCGGCGATGGAAGGGCGCCAGAACTGCCAGTGGGACAAGGACTCGTGCGCGGACGCCGGCTTCCTCAAGATCGACCTGCTCGGGCTGGGGATGCTCTCGGCCGTCGAGGAGTGCGTCGAGCAGATCGCGCTGCTGCGCAACCGTCCGATCGACCTCTCCCGCATCCCGCTCGACGACCCCGACGTCTACCGGGAGATCCAGGACGCCGACACGGTGGGCCTCTTCCAGATCGAGAGCCGCGCGCAGATGCAGAGTCTCCTGCGCACGCGGCCCGAGAACCTCGACGACCTCACGATCCAGGTCGCGCTCGTGCGGCCAGGGCCGATCCAGGGCAAGGCGGTGCACCCGTACATCGAGCGGCGGCAGCGCATGCGGGAGGACCCCTCCTACGAGCCTCCCTACGACCATCCTTCGCTCGCCGGGCCGCTGCGCGAGACGCTCGGCGCGATCATCTTCCAGGAGCAGGTGCTCGACGTCTCCATGGCCCTTGCCGGCTTCACGGTCGGGGAAGCCGAGGGGCTCCGGCGCGCGATGAGCCGCAAGCGGAGCCAGGATGCGATCGAGGCGTATCACCGGCGCTTCGTGGAGGGCGCGCTCGCAAACGGCGCCGACCAGGAGACCGCGGAGTTGGTCTTCACGAAGATCAACGGCTTCGCCTCGTTCGGCTTCCCCAAGTCGCACGCGGCCGCCTTCGCGCTGCTCGCCTACCAGTCGGCGTGGCTCCGCCACCACTATCCCGGCGAGTTCCTCTGCTCGCTCCTCAATGCGCAGCCGATGGGCTTCTATCCGCCCGCGAGCCTCGTCCGCGACGCGCAGCGGCGCGGCGTCGAGGTGCTGCCTCCCGACGTGAACCGGAGCGAGGCCAAGTGCCGGCTCGAGCGCGGCGGAGTGCGCGTGGGGATCGGCTACGTCAAGGGGCTCGGCGAGGAGCCGGCGACTGCGCTCGTCGATGAGCGTGCCGCGAGCGGGCCGTTCGCGAGCGTGTCCGATCTCGCGCTGCGGGCGCCGCTGGACAGGCCCGCGCTCGAGGCGCTCGTCGCCAGCGGAAGCTGCGACACCTTCGGCTGGCCGCGTCGGCAGCTCCTGTGGCGCCTCGGGCTCGCGCCGCGGTCGGTCAGCGCCGGCGATGGTGGAGAGAGCAGGCAGCTGGCGCTCCCACTCGAGCCGACGAGCGAGGTTCCCGAGCTGGCTGAGCAGACGCCGTGGGAGCGGATGCTCGCCGACTACCGCCTCACGAGCCTGTCGGTCGGGCTCCATCCGCTCGAGCTCCTGCGGCCGCACCTCCCCGGCGAGGTGCTGTCGAGCGCCGACTTGGAGGAGGCGCCGCACGGCGCCCAGGTGGCAGTGGCGGGCCTGGCCGTCGCGCGTCAGCGCCCGGCCACGGCGAGCGGCGTGGTCTTCATGCTGATCGAAGACGAGCACGGGCAGATGAATCTGATCGTCCCGCCGCCGGTGTACGACCGTTACCGGGCGCTCGTCCGCGGGGAGCCCCTGCTGCTCGCGCGCGGGCGCTTCGAGCGCGTCGAGCGCAACCGGAACGTGCTCGTCTCGGAGCTTGCCTCGCTCGCGCCGCTGGCGCGCCGGGCGGCCAACGACGCCGAGGTGCGGGGCGCCATGCCCGCTGCGCATCATTTTGGCGTCCGCTGAGCACCACTACAGTTGTCAAGAATCCAGCCGTCAAGCCGATGGAATGACTGGATGAGGACCGTCTGGACGTCTGTGCCCGCGACTGCGCGGCTGCCGCTGCTCTATGCGGTGCCGGGCCTGCTTGCGATCGCCATCTATCTGACGCTGCCCTACGACCTGAAGAGCGCCGTCATATACGACGTGATCGCCGGCTCGTCGGTCGTCGCGATCCTCGTGGGCGTCTGGATCAACCGTCCCGCACGGCCCCTGCCGTGGCTCCTCCTCGCGGCCGGCTTCGCCTCCTTCGTCGCGGGCGAGATCACCTGGCACGTCTACTCGTACAAGCTGGGGCAGGATCCATTCCCGTCCGTCGCCGATCTCTTCTACCTCGCGGGCTACCCGCTCCTCGCCGCCGGGCTCCTGCTCCTCGCCCGCGACCGGGGAGCACACCGCTGGCAGCGGCGCGCAGGCTTCCTCGACGCAGCGATCGTCACCGTCGGCGCGTTCGCCATCTCCTGGACGTTCCTCATGCTGCCGTACGTCGCCGACGAGAGCCTGCCGGTTCTGGACCGTGTGCTCTCGGCCGCGTACCCCCTCATGGACGTTCTCCTGCTGACGCTACTCGTCCGTCTGCTCTTCGCGCCCGGCCGTCGCTCGCCCGCGATCTGGCTGCTGGCCCTCGGGATGACCTTCAACATCGCCGCGGACGTCACGTTCCTGGGCCTCGAGGTCGCCGGCAAGACCACGGGATCCTGGATCGACTGCGTGTGGCTGCTCTGCTACGTGTCGGTCGGGGCTGCGGCTCTCCACCCGTCCATGGCCGCCCTGCCCGCACCCGCCCCGCGAGCGGAGCGTCTGACCGCCTGGCGTCTCGGCGCGCTCGCGCTCGCCGCCGTGACTGGGCCGACGGTCCTGACCGTCGAGGTGCTCTCCGGGGACAACGACGGCATCGTCGTCATCCTCATCTGCTCCGCGATCCTGCCGCTGCTCGTCCTCCTGCGGCTCTACGGGCTCGTTCGCGAGCTCGAGAAGGCGAGTGAGGAGCGCGGGCGCCTGCACGAGAGCGAGCGCACGGCGCTCGCCGAAGCCGAGGCGGCCCAGCGGCTGCTCCTGGAGCAGAACGACCGGCTGCGCGAGCTCGACCGTCTCAAAGATGAGTTCGTCGCGCTCGTCTCGCACGAGCTGCGCACGCCGTTGACGTCGATCACCGGCTACCTGGAGCTCGTCCTCGACGATTCCGAGCTTTCGCTCGAGCACCGGCGCTTCCTCGACGTCGTGGACCGCAACGCGGACCGGCTCCTGCGGCTCGTGAGCGACCTCCTCCTCGTCGCGCAGATCGAGTCCGGGAAGCTCGCGCTCGACCCCGAGGACGTCGATCTCGCCGATCTGGCGACCCAGTCAGTCGAGGTTCTCAGGCCTGCCGCCGACGTGCGCAGCATCGACCTGCGTCTCGACGTCGACCCGATCCCCACGGTGCAAGGCGATCCTGCCCGTCTGGGCCAGCTGCTGGACAACCTCGTCTCGAACGCCGTGAAGTTCACCGAGGACGGCGGGCGCGTCGTCGTCGCTCTCGGCCTGGCCGGCGAGGATCTCGTCCTCGCCATCTCGGACAACGGCATCGGAATCCCGGTAGCCGAGCAGCGTCGCCTCTTCGACCGGTTCTACCGCGCTTCGACCGCCCAGGAGCGCGCGATCGAGGGCACCGGCCTCGGCCTGACGATCGTGGACGCCATCGTCCGCGCCCACGGAGGCACGATCGAGGTCACGAGCGATGAGGGCCAGGGCACGACGTTCCGGGTTCGGCTTCCGATTGCCGGCCCGGCCGCGGAGGACGTCGGTTCCCCCGACCGTCCCGCCGAAACCGTGATCTAGGCTGCGCGGGTGGCCACCCGCTCTCTCTGGCTCCGCGAGGCGCTTGCGTACGAGGACGGCATCGAGTCCTCGGAGCTCCTCGAGACCGTCCGTGCCGACGTCTGCATCGTCGGCGGCGGGTACACGGGCCTCTGGACCGCGCTCCGCCTGAACGAGCTCGAGCCGGGGGCCTCGATCGTCGTCCTCGAGGCGGACATCTGCGGCGGCGGGCCTTCCGGCCGCAACGGCGGGTTCGCGCTCTCCTGGTGGCCGAAGATCGAGACGTTGATCAAGCGCGCCGGGGAGGAGGAGGCCTTCCGTCTGGTGCGGATCTCGGCGCAGGCGGTCGACGAGCTCGGCGCCTTTTGCGAACGGGAGAGGATCGACGCCCACTACCGGCGAGGGGGCTGGCTCTGGACGGCCACGTCGCCGGCCCAGGTCGGCTCGTGGGAAGGAGCGGTCGCCGCGGCGGCGCGCGCGGGCGAGCAGCCGTTCGAGCTCCTCTCCGCGGAAGAGGCTCAGCGCCGCACGGGCTCGCCGGTCCATCTCGGCGCAGCCTTCGAGGCGGGCGCCGCCACGGTGCAGCCGGCGCTGCTGGCACGCGGGC
>DAITAN010000203.1:0-5051 GCA_036824235.1 Gaiellaceae bacterium
AGATGTTGGCCGCCCTCCGGGAGATCCTGCCGCTGCGCAGCCAGCTCGTGCAGGCTCGGTGGAGCGGCGAGTCGGCCTGGGTGCCGATGGGCTGGGACCTCGAGCTCGACCTCGGCCCGGAAAACGCCAACAGCTACCCGGCGGCCGGCGAGATCCTTCTCTACCCGGGCGGCCTGTCCGAGGTCGAGATCCTCTTCCCCTACGGCGCGACGTGCTTCGCGAGCAAGATGGGCCAGCTCGCGGGGAACCATTTCGCCACGATCGAGGAAGGCCGCGACCAGCTTCCCGAACTGGGCCGCGTCGTGCTCTGGGAGGGCGCGCAGCCGATCGTCTTCGAGGCGGTCTAGGAGGGTTTGGCGGAATGGTGCTCGCCGCCGGGGTGCGATGGTCGTTCCGAGGCAAGGACGCAGGGAGTGTTCGTATCGACTTAGATACGGGCGCGACTGAGGACGCAGTCCTCGGGGCGAGCAGCGCGGCCCGGCGACACCGCCACTATTTCGCCAAGCCCTCCTAGGCCCTCGCCGGGCTCGCCGGTCTCCAGAGCGACACCGAACGTTCTCCGCGCGGAAACCGTCTCTTCCCGCAGCATCTTCGGGAATGAGACTCTTCGTCGTCGCGTGGCGCGAGGCCCACGTTCCGTCGTCGCTCGCGGCGGCGGGGCGCCGGATCGATCTCGACGTGGCGGTCATGACGCCGCCGGAGGCCGCCAGGGCCGCGACGGCCGACGACCTCGTGCTCGGCTACCTCGACGTCCGCCTCACGCTCGACGGGATCGAGCCCGGGCTGGCGAAGCTCCGCGGGCTCGGGTCGCGAGGCGTCACCGTCCTGAACGGGCCGGATGCGCTCCGCGCCTGCCACGACAAGCTCGTGACGGCCCTGCGGCTCGGCCGGGCCGGGCTCCCGCATCCGGAGACCGCCTACCTCAGCGCAGCTTCCGGGCGCCGCGACGTGTCCCGGCTGCGCTTCCCGCTCGTGGTCAAGCCGCGCTTCGGGAGCCGCGGCGAGCACGTGACCGCGTGCGCCGATCCCGACGAGCTCGGGCTGCTCCTGCGGACGCTCCGGCGCCAGGCGTGGTTTCGCAAGCACGGCGCCCTGATCCAGGAGCTCGTCCCGCCGGCGGGCTACGACCTGCGCCTCCTGGTCGCCGGGGGACGCGTCGTCGGTGCGGTTCGCCGCGTCGCGGCACCGGGCGAGTGGCGGACGAACGTCGCCCTGGGCGCTGTCCGGCATCCCGTGCAGCCACGGCCGCACGAGTGCGAGCTTGCGGTCGCCGTGGCCGCGGCCGCAGGGACGCAGCTCGCCGGCGTCGACCTGATCCCGCAGCCGGACGGCAGCCTCGCGGTCCTCGAGGTGAACGGCGCCCCCGAGTTCACAGCTGCGTATTCACTCGACGGCCGCGACGTCTTCGAGGCGATTCTGATCGGGCTGCTCCTGCCGGAACCCGGCGCGGGACGGCCGGGGGCCGTGCGGGTCTCGACCTAGCGGCGCGGCAGCGAGATCGCGCCTTCGAGCAGGGCGCGGCCGACGACAGCGCCTTCGAGCCCGAGGGCTTCCAGAGCGGCGAGATCCTCCTCCGAACGGATGCCTCCGGCGGCCAGGACCGCGAGGCCCGAGCGCTCCGCGACGCAGCCGAGGAGATCGAGATCGGGTCCGCCCATCGTGCCGTCACGGTCGATCGCCGTGCACAGGAGGCGCGGCACACCCGCCGCCGCGCACCGCTCTGCGAGCTCCTCCGGAGAGATCTCGGCCGTCTTGCTCCACCCGGCGACGGCCACCTTGTCGCCGCGGGCGTCGACGGCGACCACGAGACGCTCGCCGAGCTCTCGGGCGAAATCCTGCAGGACGTCGTCGCCCGCCAGCGCCGCCGTCCCCACAACCACCCTGGCTGCGCCGGCTTCGAGGAGCGCCTGCGCGTCGGCGAGCGAGCGGATCCCGCCGGAAGCCTGCACCGGTGTCTCTCCGGCGGCCTCGACGAGCCTGCGGACGAGCTCCGGGCGGATCGCACCCGCGCGGGCGCCGTCGAGGTCGACGACGTGGATGAGCGGAGGCGCTGTCTCGGCATAGGCCACGACCAGCCTCGCCGGGTCGCCGGCCCTGGCGACGACGCTGTCGAAGGCGCCCTGCCGCAGGCGGACGGCCTCGTCGCCGACGACGTCCACCGCCGGCACGACCTGGAAGGCCTCTTGCGCTGTCATGTTAACATGATAATATGCTGAGCCAAGACGCGACGATGGCAGAGCAATCACACCCATGGCGAACAGCGGAGATGGAAGATCTCTTCGAGGCGATTCTGAGCCTCGAGGACAGGGACGAGGTGGAGCGCTTCGTCAGGGACCTTTGCACCCTGAGCGAGCTCGAGGCGATGGCGCACCGCTGGGAGGTGGCGAAGCTCCTCGACCAGGGCCTCCCCTACCAGGAGATCGCCAAGCAGACGGGCGCGTCGACGACGACGGTGACCCGGGTGGCGCACTGGCTGCGCCGCGGCGAAGGCGGCTACCGGACGGCGCTCGACCGTCGCGCTCGCCTCTCCCCGACCTCCTGAAGATCGCCGTCCCGGCCAAGGGGCGGCTCCGCGAGCCCGCGATCGGGCTCCTCGAGGATGCCGGCCTCGGCCCCGAGGTGCCCGGTGAGCGCGCCCTCGCGTTCCCCTGCCGGAACGCGCCCGTCGAGGTGCTGCTGGTGCGCGCCGCCGACATCCCCGAGTACGTCCAGGACGGCGTCGTCGACTGCGGGATCACCGGTGCCGACCTCGTCGCCGAGCGCGGCGCGCGGGTAACCGAGCTCCTGCGCCTCGGCTTCGGCAGCTGCACCCTCGAGGCCGCCGTTCCCGAGGAGTCGCCGGTCGAGAGCATCGACGAGCTGGGCGGGCACCGCGTCGCGACCGTGTACCCGGGCCTCGCCAGCCGCCTGCTCGCCGAGCGCGCCGTCTTCGTGGAGCTCGTCGACGTGACGGGCTCGGTCGAGGTCGCCCCTCGCCTCGGGCTCGCGGAGGCGATCGTCGACCTCGTCTCGAGCGGCAACACGCTGCGGACGAACGGGCTCCGTTCGCTCGGCTCCCTCTTCTCGTCGGAGGCGGTGCTCGTGGCCGCCGAGGAGCCGGACGACGCCTCCCTGCGCCTCGCCCCCATCCTTGCCAGCGTGGTGCAGGCCCGTGAGGCGCGGTACCTGATGCTGAACGCCCCGGAGGACGCGCTCGAGGAGATCTGCGCTCTCGTCCCCGGCTCCGGCGCGCCAAGCGTGATCCCGCTCGCTCAGTCGGGCATGGTCGCCGTGCACGCCCTCGTTCCAGCGGCCGACGTCTGGCGCCTGCTCCCGCGCCTCGAGGCCGCGGGGGCCACCTCGATCCTGCTCGTTCCGGTCGAACGGATGCTTGCATGACGGAGATCGGCGACATCGTCGCCGACGTCCGCGAGCGGGGCGATGCGGCACTCGCAGACTGGTCGCAGCGTCTCGACGGCGTAGAGCCTTCGCGCGCCGTCCCCGAAGGGGATGTGGCGGCCGACGCGCTGCTCGCGCTCGCCGGCTCGGTTCGCCGCTGGCACGAGCTCCAGCGCCCGGTGGACCTCCGGGAGGAGATCGCGCCCGGTGTCGTCCTCGAGCGGCGGTGGGTCCCGCTCACCTCGGTCGGCATCTACGTCCCGCGGCGACTGGTCTCCACGCTCGTCATGTGCGCCGTCCCCGCTCTCGTCGCCGGAGTCGAGCGAATCGTCGTCGCTACCCCGCCGGACGGGGCAGGCATCGTCGCCCGTGCAGCCGAACTGCTCGGGCTGGACGAGGTCTGGGCCGTGGGCGGGCCGCAGGCGATCGCCGCCCTCGCCTACGGGACGAAGACGATCGCCGCCGTGGACAAGATCGTCGGCCCGGGGAACGCATTCGTGAACGAGGCGAAGGCGATCGTCTCGCTCGACGTCTCGGTCGACCTACCGGCAGGGCCCTCCGAGGTGGTCGTGCTCGCCTCCGACGACGCCGACCTCGACGTGGCTGAGCTCGAGCTTGCGGCCCAGCGGGAGCACGGGCCCGACGCCGTCTGCCGTCTCGTGGAAGCCAACGGCGACCTCGAAGGCGCCTTCGCGCGCGTCGAGGAGCTCGCGCCCGAACACCTCGTACTGCTCGGCGAGGAGGCCGAGCGACTCGCTCCTCGCGTCCGCAACGCCGGCGCCGTCTTCGTGGGCGCCTGGTCGCCGGTCGCGGCGGGCGACTACGCCACCGGCGGGAATCACGTGCTGCCCACCGGTGGGCGAGCGAAGGCAGAGGGCGGGCTCGGGCTCGAAACGTTCCTCAAGCCGGTCACGGTCCAGCGCCTCACGCGCGAGGGGCTGGCGGGCGTCCGCCCGATCGTAGAGGCGCTCGCCGCCGTCGAGGGCATGCCCGCGCACGCGGAGGCAGTGCGGCGATGAGAGCGCTTCCGGGCGAGTTCGCCGCCTACGCCTGGGCGCCGTCCACCGCCGAGCTTGCGGCGCGCGTGGGGGTCGACCCGGTGCAGATCGTCCGCTTCGACGGCAACGTCCCGGCCTGGCCGCTTCCGTCCTCCCGCCCGGGCGCGCTGGCGGGAGCGCTCGCCGACGTCCAGAACTACCCGCACGGCGGGTACACGGAGCTGACCGCAGGCATCGCGCGCTACGCGGGCGTCGAGCCGGAGAACGTCGTCCTCGGCGCCGGCGCCGACGATCTCATCCTCCTCTGCGCCCGGACGTTCGCGGGCCCGGGCGATCGGGTCGCGATCGCCGACGAGCCCACCTATCCGCTCTTCCGAATCGCCGCTCAGCTGGCCGGCGCCGAGGTCGGCGACTCGGATCCCGCCGTCACGTTCACGTGCCGGCCGAACAACCCGAGCGGGGAGCTCGGCGAGCTTTCGTCGGCGCGGCCGCTCGTCGTCGACGAGGCCTACCACGAGTACGCGGACGAGACGGCGGCCGGATTGCTCGACGACGGGGTCGTCGTCATCCGGACGTTCTCGAAGGCCTTCGGGCTCGCCGGCGGGCGCGTCGGCTACGGCCTCGCCGCACCGGAGACCGCAGCCGAGTTGAATCGCCGCCAGTCACCGGCGCCGA
>DAITAN010000204.1:0-5048 GCA_036824235.1 Gaiellaceae bacterium
GGCTGATCGGCGGCCCGGGCGCGGTCGACACGCTCGTCATGCGGGCGCTGCCGGGCTCGGTCGCCAAGCGCGGCGCCGAGGGCGTCCTGTGCGCCGGGCTCGCCGACGGGGCGGGCGTCGCGCTCAAAGTCGAGGACGGCGCGAACCGCGCCGCCTACGTCGCGGCCGGTGTCGTGCTCGGCATCCCGGAGCTCAGCGAGCGGCCGGTGCGGAACAGCCGGGGCGAGACAGTTGGCACGATTTCGGCGACCGACTGAAAATTCATACCCAACTTTTCCACAAGCGTTGTAGAATCCGCGGCCGGGTTGGCTGTGAGCCGGGGGACGAGGAGATCTCTCCGGCTCTTTTCGTTCCGTTCGACCACGTTGCATCGGTAACGAGAAAGGCGGGTCAATGCTCCAGGTCGAAATCTCCCTACCGGAGATCGAAGAGCTTCAGAAGCTCGTCACGGAGGGCCAGGACAAAGGGTTCCTCACCTATGACGAGATCGTCGCGGGGCTCGAGGAAGTCGACCTCACCAAGGAGCAGGTCGAGGAGTTCTACACCTACCTCATCGACCACGGCATCGAGCTCGTCGAAGGAGTGGAGCACAAGGCGCCGCCTCACGACCAGCCGGCGCTGGCCGAGGAGGAAAAAGGCCCCAAGCTCGACCTGACCGTCGAGCCCTCACTCGACTCGCTGCGGCTCTACCTGCGCGAGATCGGCAAGGTGCCGCTGCTCACGGCCGACCAGGAGGTCACACTCGCCAAGCGCATCGAGCGCGGCGACATGGGCGCGAAGACGGAGATGATCGAGGCGAACCTCCGCCTCGTCGTCTCGATCGCCAAGGGCTACTTGGGCCGCGGCCTCTCGTTCCTCGACCTCATCCAGGAGGGCTCGCTCGGCCTCATCCGCGCAGTGGAGAAATTCGACTACCGCAAGGGCTTCAAGTTCTCGACGTACGCGACCTGGTGGATCCGCCAGGCGGTCACGCGGGCGATCGCCGACAAGGCGCGCACGATCCGCATCCCGGTGCACATGGTCGAGAAGCTGAACAAGGTCGTGCACATCGAGCGCCAGCTCGTCCAGCGCCTCGGGCGCGAGCCGCTGCCGGACGAGATCGCAGAGGAGCTCGAGATGACGACCGAGGAGGTTCGCGAGATCCTCCGGATGGCGCAGCTGCCCGTCTCGCTCGAGAAGCCGATCGGCGAGGAGGAGGAGTCCGAGCTCGGCGACTTCGTCCAGGACGAGGCGGCCGAGTCTCCCTTCGACTCCGCGTCCCTCAACCTCAGGCGCGAAGACATCGACCGTGCGCTCGAGTCCCTTCCGGATCGGGAGCGCAAGGTCATCGAGCTGCGCTTCGGGCTCAAGGGCGAGCAGCCGCGGACGCTCGAAGAGGTCGGGCGCGCCTTCGGCGTCACGCGCGAGCGCATCCGCCAGATCGAGAACAACACCCTGAAGAAGCTCGAGGGTCTCCCCGAGGCCCAGGGTCTCAAGGACTGCGTCTAGCTCGAGCCGGCGGTGCAGGCTGACGGATCCGGCCGATACGTCGGCTCGGACGCCATCAGGCTGACGTAGCGACCGCCGACCGAGCCCGTTGAGGGGGCCTCGAAGGCGACCTCCCACGGGCCGTTCGCGCAGACCGCGAAAGAGACTTGGCGTGCGCTGCCGGGCGCGACGGCGATCTCCTCGATGGAGCCGTTCTGCGGGCGGAACGTGACCACTCCCTGGGATTCCTCGGGCGCCGTGAGCTCGAAGGTGAGCGTGCCGGCGAGGCCTTCGGAGACGGTCTCCGGCCAGAGGTTGATCGAGCCGAGGAGGCCGAGCCACCCGTCCTCGTAGCGGCCCGGCGCGTACAGGGAGAGCTGCTGCTGGCCCGGCGAGCGAAGGAGCGTGTAGACGGGCGACGTGGCGACCTCCTGCGACGCGCGGAAGCGGATCGTGTCGCTGTAGGTGTCCGCCAGGAGCGGGCCGGTGACCGGCTTGCCCCCCGCGAGCAGCGTCCCGTCGTCGGCGATCGTCAGCTTCGTGACCGCGAACGCGTCCGGAGGCTCGGCGAAGGGCAGGAGGTACACGTCGTCGACGGAGCGGTTCCAGAAGAGGTACTCGGATGCGAAGCCGCGGGTGCTCGACCGGGTCTGGAGCATGGCGGCGTCCTCGACCCCGGACGCGTCTACGAACGACGGCTGCGGGCCGAGCGTGCTCTCCCGCGCGCGATCGGCGCTCCCGAGGTTGAAGGAGACGGCCCCGCCGTACGTTGCGGCGCAGACGGCAAGCGCGAGGCCGAGTGTCGCGGGCGTCCCCACGGCGGGGCGCCGGGCCAGGAGTACGACGCACGCTGCGAGCACCGTGACCACGACCGCGACCGCCAGCGAAGCGAGCGAGACGTCGCCGAGCGCTTCCTCCAGCCGCGAGGTGGCGAAGAGGACGGGCGAGCCCGTCTTGAAGTCGGCCGCGGAATAGCCGGAGAGCGGGACGCGCACGGCAAGGACCACGAGCCCTGCGGCGAGAACGCCGTGTGCGAGGCGATGAGGCCAGCCGCGAGATGCGTAGAGCACGAAGGCGATCCCGACGAGCGGCACGGCGTAGAAGAAGTAGCGCTCCTGGAGCCGGCCTTCCAGGCCGTAGGCCGCCGCCTCGAGCAGCAGGACGCCGATCAGCGTGACGGCGAGCGCGCCGAAGGCGAGCTCCTCACGCGAGCGCGGATGCCGCAGCGCCAGCCAGAGCCCGAGTAGGGCGCCCGGTGCGAGCACGACGCCGGAGGCGTAGGCGAGGAACATCGCGTCGAGTCCAACCCACTTGGTGAACTCGAGCGAGAGGAAGTCGATGTCGAGCACGCCCTCGTAGAACCCGAGCGCGCGGCCGGGGCCGACCGCGAAGAGCCCGAGGGCGGGGACCAGCAGGAGGGCGAAGACCAGCCGCTGTTCCTTGAAGGCTCCGCGTAGGCGGCCCTCCCGCAGCCCGATCAGAACGGCGGCGGCCAGGAAGCAGACGGGGAGCACGGCGAACTGGATGCGCGCGAAGGCCGCGAGGCCTGCGAGCGCGAGGAACGCGAGCTGCAGTCGTGGACGTGGGCGGGCGAGCGCGACCGTTCCGACGGCGACTGCGGCCAGGACAAGGGGGTACGCGAACGGCTCGGCCACGACCCAGCCGGCATAGACCATGTCGGGGACGAGCACGGCGAGCGCGGCGAGGACGAGGGCGAGAGACGTGCCGATGCCGAGTCGCCTGGCGAGCAGGAACACCGGCACGACGGCGAGGGACATGACGAGCGCCCCCATCGTCTGCACCAGCCGGAAGGAGGTCTCGACGTCCCCGACGAGCCAGGCGGGCGCGGTGAGAATCGGCTGGAGGAGCGCGGGGAAGCTCGCCGAGACGCCGCGGACCAGCGGCCGCCCGGTCTCCGAGATGGAGCGCGCGAGCTCCGCGTAGATGTACTCGTCCGCGAAGAAGGTCGGAGTTGCCCGCAGCCAGGCGAGAACCGTGCGCAGCAGGAAGCTGCCGGCAACGAGGCCTGCCAGGATGGATGCGGTGCGGGGCTGGACGCGCGCGAGAGCTGCTCGGCGCGCCAGCACCCGTTCGGCGGTGCGTGCGGCGACGGACACGCTCTCTCTATCGGCGCTCGCGCGGCGAGTATTAGGAGAAGGCGCCTACGCGTTCGCCCAGCGCATGAGCGCCTCGCTCGCACGCTCGAGCCCGCGCCGGTGAACGAGGGTCGCGAGGGCGGCGGCGGCAACCTTCGGGCGCCGTCCGTCGAGGCCGGCCAGGCAGGCGAGCACGGCGTGCGCCTCCTCGAACCCGACATCCCGCACCTCGTCGCAGTAGCGGGCGTGCCAGCGCAGGGCTGCGCGCCGGAAGCGCCGGGAATCGTCGACCAGGAGCAGGACGAGCTCGAGCGCGTCCGGGAGGCTGACGAAGTCGAGCTCGGTCGCGGCGGAGAGGGCGACCGTCGGGTTGCCCGAGTCGAGTGCCCGGCGAAGCCGGGCGTAGGCGGAGCCCTGTGCGGACACGAACACATGTTCCCACAGGTTCGCGTCGGCGCCGACCCGGCTCGGCGGCCGCGTTACTCGGTCGGCTCTACGAGGTCCTGATCGTCCGCGGCCTTGAAGGCCACGAAGAGGCGGCAGTGCGGGCACTTGAAGCCGAGGTTCCGCTCGGTGACCCCGACGAGCTCCGCATCGAAGTGCTTCCCGCAGTGCGGGCAGTCAACGTCGAAATGATCGCCGGTCTCCGGATTCACCCTGCACCCAGGTTAGCCTTTGGCCCTATGAGCCCACAGCGGCGCATCGCGCTCGTGTCGGTGGTCGCTGCGCTGGTCCTGATCGCGGTCAAGCTCGTCACGGGCCTCGCGACCGGCAGCCTCGGCTTCCTCTCCGAAGCAGCCCACTCGGGCACCGACCTCGTGGCGGCGCTCCTCACGCTGTTCGCCATCGGCGTCGCCGTGCGACCGGCCGATCCGGCACACCAGTACGGCCACGGGAAGGCCGAGCATCTCTCCGCCCTGGCGGAAGCGTCGATCCTCGTCGCCGCTTCGCTGGCAATCATGTTCGTGGCCATCCGGCGGCTCGTGGACGGAGCGGCCGAGGTCGAGGCGACCTGGTACGCGCTGCTCGTCATCGTCCTCGTGATCGCCATCGATGCCGGGCGCACGGTCGTCTCTTACCGCGCCTCGCGCCGCTTCCAGAGCGCGGCCTTCGGTGCGAGCGCACTGCACTTCGGCAGCGACCTCGCCGGCTCGACGGCGGTGCTCTTCGGTCTCCTCGCCACGCGCGCCGGATACCCGGAGGGCGACGCGATTGCGGCCCTCTTCGTCGCCGTGCTCGTCCTGGGGGCGGCCGGGAGGCTGATCCGCCAGAACGTGGACGTCCTCATGGACCGCGCGCCCGCGGACGCGGTCGAGGCGGCCGAGCGCGCAATCGAGACGCTCGACCCGAGTGTCACCCTCCTCCGCCTTCGCATGCGGCGCGCCGCCGGTCGGGTCTTTGCCGACGTCGTCATCGGCGTCCCACC
The DNA here is from genome assembly GCA_036824235.1 of Gaiellaceae bacterium. Taxonomy (GTDB): domain Bacteria; phylum Actinomycetota; class Thermoleophilia; order Gaiellales; family Gaiellaceae; genus JAIBJN01. The sequence goes on from DAITAN010000204.1 coordinate 4,990, forward strand.
GGCCGAAGCGGTCGAGCAGGGCAAACTGACCCCGGAGAAGGCATGGCAGCAGGCACTGC
>DAITAN010000205.1:0-5031 GCA_036824235.1 Gaiellaceae bacterium
ACGGTGCTGGCGATCGCCGCCGGCGCGCGGGCGGCCGTGCAGCTCGCCACGCACGCCGGCGAGGCGCCGGTGCAGTACGCGCTCTCGGCGGCGGCCGCCGCCGTGTACCTGGTGCTCGCCGTTGCCCTGCGCCGCCCCGAGCGCTGGCGCACGGTTGCCCTAGTCGCCGCCTCGCTCGAGCTCGTCGGCGTCCTCGGAGTCGGCGTCGCCGAGCGGATGAGCGCAACGGCGTGGCCGGACGAGACCGTGTGGTCGGGCTTCGGCGCGGGCTACGGGTGGGCACCGCTCGTCCTCCCAGTTGCGGCGCTCGTGGTCCTGAGCGCCCGTCCCCGGACGATGCCTGCCTAGCTGACTCGCTCGAGGAGGAGGTGGAGCGGCCGTGGGACGCGCTCGAGGTCGAGCGCGTGCACGAGCGCCTCCGCGTACTGCGCCTTCCGCCCGCTGTGAGTGCCGAGGAACCGCCGGAGCTGCGCCTCCGTCGTCCAATCTCGCTGCGCGGGCTGCTTCTGGAGCGTCCGGAACGGCCGCAGCTCGCCCTGCGCGGCGACGACGTCCTCCACAGCCGCGACTCCCAGCGCGCGAATCAGCTCGTCCTCCAGGTCCTGGACGCAGACGAAGAAGCCCAGCCGCTCCATCTCGGGACGCCCGAGGCCCGAGCCGAGCCCCGCCTCCTCCAGGGCGCGACCGAAGGCGCTCTCCTCACCAGCGTCGCAAAGGCCCGAGAGCCTGACGCCGAGCCCCTGAGGGCCGTAGCGCCGGAGAGCGCTCCGGATGTTCCCGGCGCCTCGGAGCGCGACCACGGAGACGCCCTCGGCCCCGAGATCCCGCTCGCGGCGAGCGGCAAGGGTCTCGACCGCAACCCGGTCGCTGACGCCCTCGACGAGCACGACTGCGCGCATCCGCCCAGCCTATGCGGAGCCGCTCAGCCGTCCGAACGCTCGGTGTCGATCCCGTTGCTTTGATAGGCAACGCGCCCTCTGACCACAAGGTAGTAGGCTCGACGAGATGCGCAAGGTCGTCGTTCAGCAGTTCGTCACGCTCGACGGCTATGCCGCAGGCCCGAACGGTGAGCTCGACTTCGTCAGCGAGACCGGGGCGGCCGCGGACCCGACCTCGGGCCCGTTCGTCGAAAAACAGCTCGCCTTCATCGAGAGCCTCGACACGATCCTGCTCGGCGCCGTGACGTACAGGATGTTCGCGGCCTACTGGCCCGAGCAGACAACGGAGACCCAGGCCATCGCGGATGCGCTGAACGCGACCCCGAAGGTCGTCTTCTCGAGCACGCTCGAGAGCGCTCCCTGGGGAAGCTGGGAGTCTGCGCGGTTGGTGTCCGGCAGCGCCGCGGAGGAGGTTCGCCGGCTGAAAGCCGAGCCCGGGAAGGACATGGTCGTCTGGGGAAGCCTCGCCCTCTCGGACTCGCTCATGCGAGAGGGTCTCGTGGATGAGTACCGCCTTCAGGTCTGTCCCGTCGTGCTCGGTAGCGGCAAGCGGTTGTTCGAAGACGGGCTCGACACGCAGTGGCTGACGCATCTCGAGACGAACACGTACGACGAGATGGTGACGGTCCGCTACGCGCCCAAAGCCCTCTGACGGACTCGAACCGTCGACCCCCTTCTTACCATTCAGGTTCTGGGGAGGGAAGCGGGGGTACGGGCGGTCTCCGCGACCACGAAAGCCCCGCAAGCTGACGGGATCTGACGGCGAGGACTGACCCGCGCGTGGACGCGCGTGGTCGGGCTGGTGTTCCCTCCATGTTCTTTCGCCCACACGGCCGCTCAGCGCGGCGAGACGCGCCCCTCGAGCGGCGCACTTCGTTCGCTGAGTCATCGCCCCGCTTCGTTCCCGCCTCGCTCGCATGGCCGTCGCCGTGTCCATGCCGGGTGGTGAACATCTACGTCCTCGTATTCCATGCAAAGATCGCATGGTCTGTCATAGCGAGTCATCAGTTCGGCCCCTCCACGAGCGAGCCCCTGCGTCGAGGTCGTAGCTACGCCGCCTCGGGTGCGGCCTCCGGGGTCCGCTCTCGGATGAAGAGCGCACGCGCGACTGGCTTTGGCAGCCACCAGTTCCAGTCGCCCGCAAGCCGCACGATCGCGGGCACGAGCAGCGCGCGGATCACGGTCGCGTCGAAGAGAATCCCCGCCGCAAGCCCGATCCCGAACTGCTTGACCTCGGGCCCCGGTCCCGTCGAGAGGACGAAGAACGCGAACATCAGCACGGCCGCCGCGCTCGTCACGAGCTTGCCCGTGCGGGCGAGGCCGAGCGCGACAGCGTCGTTCGTGTTGCCGGTCTCGTCGTACGCCTCCCGGATCCGCGAGACCATGAAGACCTCGTAGTCCATCGAGAGGCCGTAGAGGAAGGCGAAGATCATCAGCGGGATCCACGCGTTGATCGAGTCGGTGGCGGAGACGTTCCAGATCTCCTCCGCGCCGTAGCCCTTCTGGAAGATCAGGACGATGATGCCGAAAGCGGCGCCGACCGAGACCAGGTTCAGGATCACGGCCTTGACGGCGAGGAGGACCGACCGGAACGCCCGCGTCAGCAGGACGAACGTCAACAGGATCACGAACGCGAGGAGATACGGAAACTTGCCGTAGACGGCCTCAACGAAGTCCCGTTCGGCCGGAGCCTCGCCGGCCAGCGTCACCTCCGTGCCGGACGGCAGCGCCGCCTCGACGCCCGGCAAGACGTCGTTCCTCAGCGTCGAGATCGTGCCGCGAATGGCGCGGGCGGAGCCGTCGACGGACGGGAAAGCCTCGACGAGCGCGATCTCCTCCCGGCGCCACTCGGGCGGCGCAGCCGAGCCCGACACCCCCGGTGTGCGGGCGACCGCGGCCGCGACCTCCTCCACGTCGTGCTGCGAGGTGTTGCCTTCGACGAGCACGACGAAAGGCTTGACCGCGCCGGGCGTGATGCCGGCGTCCTCCAGCGCGTCGAGGCCGATCACCGCATCCTCGGTCGCCGGGCCGGCGAGCGCGCCCGCCTGCGGACTGGCTGGGTTGAGCTGGACGCCGGCGAGCAGGAGCACGAGCGCGATCGCGGCGCCGAGCGTGCCGACAGCGGCCGGCCGCCGCAGCACGACTCGCGACCAGCGCCACCAGAAGCCGGCTTCCGCGTCAGACCCTTCGACGATCCGGCGCGGCATCAGACGGACTCGGTTGATCCGCGTGCCGAGCAGCGCCAGCATCGCGGGCAGGAGCGTGATCGAGGCGAGCACCGAGACGGCCGGGATCAACATCCCGCCGATCCCGATCGAGCGGATCAAGGGCACGGGGATGATCACCATCGAGAGCAGGCCGATCGCCACCGTCGAGCCGGAGACGATCACGGGCCGGCCGGCGCGGGCCATCGTCTCGACCAGCGCGGTCTCGGGATCGCGACCGTGCCGGAGCTCCTCCCGGTAGCGGAAGATCATCAGCAGCGCATAGTCGATCGCGACGCCGAGGCCGACGAGCGCGACGAGGAACTGGACGATCAAGGAAACCGACGTGAAGTAGGTGAGGATCCACACCAGGGTGAACGTGTTCAGGATCGAAGCGAGCGCGACGAGCAGGGGCATCACGACCGCCGGCAGAGTCCCGAAGACGAACAGCAGGATCAGGAGCGCGCCCGCGCCGCCGATTAGTGCCTCGATCAGAACGCCCGACCCCTCGGAGCCCGCGCCCTGAGAGTCGTGGAGCGCCTCGATGCCCGTCACGCTCGTCGTCACGCCCGGCGGCGCCGCCTCCCTGGCGGCTTTACGCAGCTCCTCGAGCCGATTCCCGGCCGTGACGCTCGACACACCCGACGCACCCGGCAGATAAAACGTCGCGAAGGTGGTCGTCCGGTCCTGCGAGAGGTAGGCATTGCTGCCGCTTGCGAACGTCGAGCCGACGCGGAACGTGTCGAACTGCCTTGCGAGCGAGTCGATCGCCTGCGGGAGCCCCTCGACCTTCGTGACGTCGCCGTCGGCCTGGAAGACCACGACGTGGGGTGGCCGGTCGCCGTTGCCGAACGCCTCGAGCGTCCGCTGGTTCGCCTCCCACGCGGGGTAGCCGGGAACCGAGATCTGCTCCAGCCACCGCCCGGACACCTGGCTCGCCGAGAACACGCCGAACACGGTCAGGCCGAGCCACACCAGGAGCACGGCAAGCTTGTGACGGAGAATCAGACGTGCGAGCCCTTCGAGCACTTCTACCCCACCTCTTTCGAGAGTCGTTCGTCGATGGCAATCACCGACGACACGATCGGTCAGGAAGCGCGTCTCCGCAATCGGCCGCAGGGCGACTCTTGGAGCGACGAAAGTCGGTGGTTAGGATCGACTTTCGGACGGTGTTCAAGGGCGGCCGCGCCACCTACTCTTGCCTCGTGACCGCTCGCCGTCTCCTGTCCACCCTGCTCGTCGTCCCGGAGGAGGACGAGGAGCCGCCCGCGCGCCGCTCGTGGCGCGACTGGGTCGTCGACTGCTCGCTGTTCCTGCTGGCGACCGCGGTAGGCGGCTTCGCTCTGGCTGACCAGGTCGGCCGCGGGCTGGACGGGCCCCTGCTTGTCTTCGATGTGATTGGTGGTGCTGCGCTCTGCCTCGCCCTGTGGTGGCGGCGACGCTGGCCGTTCGGCCTCGGGCTGGCCTCGGTGCCGATCGTGGCCTTCTCGTCCTCAGCGGGCCTGGCCGGCTTGATCGTCTTGTTCACCGTCGCCGCCTACCGCCGCTGGCAGCTGGCGTTCCTCGTCGCCGGACTGCAACTCGCGGTGTTTCCGGTCTACCGCGCCGTGCAGCCCGACGACGACTCGCTGCCGCCGCTGGCGTTCTTCGTCATCCAGACGCTGGCCTTCGCTGCCATCGTCGCGTGGGGCATGTTCATCCGCGGGCGCCGCCAGTCGGCGCGCGAGCGCGTGCGCCACGCCGAGGCCCAGCAGGAGCTGCGGCTCGAGCAGGTCCGCTACGCCGAGCGCACGCGCATCGCGCGCGAGATGCACGACGTGCTGGCCCACAGGATCTCGCTGCTGAGCCTGCACGCCGGCGCGCTGGAGTTCCGCCCGGACGCCCCACCC
>DAITAN010000009.1:0-17471 GCA_036824235.1 Gaiellaceae bacterium
TCCGTCAGTCCTCAAGCGCACCGAGCCAGGCGAATGAGGGTGTATCCGCTTGGACGCGTCGAGTCTCTAGCTGCGATCACGTCGGACCGCCGCACCCAAGAACTAGTTCGGCTAGTCGAGCACGAGACCAGCCTCCTAGGGCTTCTGTTTCAGATAATTCGACGCTTCCACAAGACCGCCGAGCTGGCACAAGGTCGGAGGGAGGATGGATTCACTTTGGGCCGCATGGTTTCCAGCTATCGCGTTAGCACACTCGCACAGCGCACTAGTCGCAGGCGTATTGGCGAGTTGATCGAAGAGCTCTATACGGCCTACGCGCCAGGAGAGGGGAACGTTCGCGGAGCAATTCTCGAGGCCTTGGTCGAACTACGTCTTCGGCGTCGGTACGGCGAGACAGGCGACTTGCTTGAAAACAACCTGCGGTTCGCGCTCTTCAACGGAACGCAGTACTCCACGAAAGATCAAAGCATCGACGTCATCGGTTTCGATGGAGCGGTCGGTGAGTGCCATGACTGCAAGGTGAACGCCGGCCGTTTCTGTCCGGATTGGGTGCTGGAGCTTCAGCGGGAGGTTGCCCCGTTTGGCTTCAAGATCGGACTCGTTACCGTCGGAGGGGCGTCCTGGGCACGAAAGTCGATAGCCGGACTTGGAATTGCCCTGGATTCGAACACCGTTCTGGTGGGCCAGGAAGATTTTCATCCTCTGATGCCGCTTCAGGCGGACCGCCACTCCGCTTGAAGGCATGGCTCAACTGGCCATCTAGCCACACGCCAAACCCCGCCGTAGCCTGACCCCACCGAGGCGCAGGTCAGGGCCCGGGCCTTTCGGTCCTGCGTCCCGGCGGTCCCTCGGAATCGGGGCCAGGCTCGGCTACTCGCTCTCCGGTGGAACCTCGACCTCGGTGAGCACCTCGCCATCCGGCCCGTAGATGATCGCCTTGATGGGTTCCGCATCAGGATCGCGCTCGCGAGCTTTCTTGATCCACTTGCGACCCCAGTGGGTGATTGCGGTCACGATCGAACCGACGACCGCCCTACCGGCCTCGTCGAGAATGAAGGTGACCCAGGTCCAACCGGGAACGCCCGCATCCCCGTACCGGTAGCCGAGTCGGATGTCAACGGCATCAGCCATGAGCCCGCTCTCGCGGACGAGGTCCAGGACGAGCTCGCTGAAGTCGTCATGGTCGAAGGCGTATGGCGAGGCCGGCCGGACTAGGACACTCGCGCGGAACTCGGCCTCAATAAATTCCCGATCACTCACGATTCGTGCAGGCGGGACGGCAGGCCGTCGAGCTCACGCTGTTCCGCGTCGGGTAGAACTGCTCTTCGCCCGGCTTGACCTTCTCGAACGTGATTGCGTCGCCCTTGTGCTCCTCGAGCCAGTCGGCGATCGTCTCGGCAATCTCGCGCGGCATCCCTTGATCGCCCTTAGCCCTCAGCGCACGCCTTTGACTCTTCGGCCCCGTCGTTTTCCATCGACATGACCTCGGCGGCATCAGAACCAGGCTGAGCGGCGGCGCCCCAATCCGAGAACTCCTTCGCCACCGCGTCAGCCGCGAGGATGAGACCGTCGCCGGGCGTGAGGGAGTTCGTCGCCCACGTTCCTATGTCGGCGTTGCCCTGTAGGCCGGCGCCCTGGATGTCCGCCGAGACGTAATACACGCTCTTCAAGTCTTCGGACTTCACCGCGTGGCCGTTCCGAAGCGAGCCGCCTCCCTGAACGGTCAAGCCTTCGGCGATCGCTGCCAGCAGGGGCTTGGGTGCGGGATCGCAACGCGACTCCTCTTCGGTGGTTGCTGGAGCCTCTTGTTCGTCGGCTTCCGGCGAAGGCTCCGATCCGCCGCAGCCGCTGAGTGCGAGAAGAACGCACACGACCGAGAGTCCGTAGGTTCTCATCCGCCGCACTCCGTGAGCCCCATGCGAGACGTAGCGAGTGTGCGGTTGTTCGAGATCCGGTCCATCAGGCGGCCGACCCTGCTCATCTCATCCTCGTCCCTCTGGCGAACGGCACGGATGTAACGCACCTCGAGGACGTCGATCTGGCGTGAGAGCGCGAGGTACCTCGCAAGCCCCTTAGCATCCTCGGGAAGAACCGCGAGGGCGTCGACCGCCTTGTAGAAGGGCGGGTCGAGCCTCTTGTTCGATCGCGCCCAGATCCTGGCCGCTTCTGCGTAGTCGTCCCGAGCGAATGCTGCGTCGATGCGCTTGCTGGATCGGTCGAGCTGCCTGTTGCTCCGTCGGCAGAGGCGATCGAGGCGGCGGATGAACTGAGCGTGCGTAAGCGGAGGCCGGTCCTCTGGCTCGTCGGCGGTGGTCGTGTCGGGCCCCTCGGCGGTTCCGCTCGTCGTTGGCTCGACCGTGCTCGTTGTCGTGCCCGGGTCGGTCGTCTCGGGCGCCGCGTTTTCGTCGGAGCTGCACCCCGCCGTGAGCGCGAGCACTCCCGCAACAAGCGCCGCCCACCTCATTCGCTCTCCTCAGCCTCCTCTTGGCAACCCGGGCAGATCAGCCCCGTCGAGCTCACCATCAGCGAGTCACTGTCTACGAAGTGAGCCATCGTGCCGCCTTCGCCCCAGTTCAGGATCTCCAGGCTCTTTGCCGCGGTGCTTTTCGCCCGCAAACCTGACAGACCCAGTGGATTCCGTTTGGCATCGCTTCATCCTGTCACGAACAGATTGCGGAGAAGCCGAACCCGTCCTGACCGGCCATCTAGCTTCAGGTCTGAGATCACCGTAGCCTGAACTCGCCGGGGCGCAGGTCAGGGGCAGGACTTCTCTGTCCTATGTCCCGGTCACTTGCCGGATCCCGTTGCCCCTCTTAGGCTGCCGAACCATGAAATGGGACTACCGGACTGTTGTCCTTACCGGCGGGTTAATGGGCGGGCACAAGGAAGAACTGAAGCGAGCCGATCTCGAGAAGCAGTTCGACAAGCTCAGGCAGGAAGGCTGGGAGCTCGCGTGGGTTCTGATGGGCCGGTCGCTGTAGGGTGAGAAGGACGGCCACGTGGTCATCTTCAAACGGCCGATCCCCTGTGGGCACGTCGACACCGCCGTCTAGGCGTAGGGTCGGACGTAGGTCCCCAACCCGGTTGAGCCCGAATCGAAGTTCAGCGGGTGACTGACGGGATGGACCAGCCAATGACTACTCAGAACGAACAGGTGGAGCTGGACGCACGCCTTTGGGAGCGTTATCTCGAACTCCGCACCTTTCTCCACAAAGCCGCAGACATTCGAGAGAAGCTTCTTCGGCTCACCACCCCGCGCCGATACCGAGCCCTCAGTATCAGCGGGGCACGGTTGGATCCGTTCATTGCGAACCCGGATGACAGCTGGGAAATGAAGGAAGAGGCGGCGAAGCACGAAAGGACGATCGAGGTGGAAGATCTCTCCAACATAGTGGAGGCAGTAACCGACACTTACTGGGGTGAAAAACTTGCGGTTCTTGCGCAACACGAACTGAAACTGTCAGAGGCCGATATTGACGCGATCCAGATACTTCATGAGGCCTACGCGCCGATGGAGGACGCCAGGATGAAGCGATTCGGGCCTCGAGCTTGGTTCGGTGCTCTCGTCGCTGCGGTTGCGTTCCTAGCGAGCCAAGTGCCGAAGGAAATCTTCGAACGCATCGGTTGGGACTATGTTCTCTATCGGGCGGCACTACTAGGCGCCGTGGTTCTCGGGCTTGCCTGGACGGTCTACGCTTGGGCAGAGTTGCGTGGCTACTACAGCGAGACCAGGCGCGACAACCTGCTTTGTTCGGCAGTCCTTACGGTCTTAGTGGCACGACGTCGGCTTGCGGAGAACCTGGGGCACGAACAGAGCTGCGGTGAAAGCTCATAGGGAATCGCGGCTCGCTGCGCCCCAGTCAGGCTCGGGCGCCTCGCTCCCACGTCCCGGCCGTCGGAAGCGCTTGTACCACCGCGCGAGGTCCCGGTGATTCGAAATAGGCGCGCGTATACCTACTGGGCTACGGCCAGCGGACGCGAATGGTTCCGGTGCTGGTGACAAGCCCGACGTTGTTGTAGGCGTCGACACTCACATCGAACTGTCCCCTCGTAGCATTCGCTGGGATGTACTGCGAGACGTTCAGCGGCGCAAGCAATGCAGTGGTCTTGAAGTCGAGCTCCCCGACACCCTTCTTTGGTTCGGTGGTCTCGAACGCCGGCCCGCCCACGAGGCCTGGGCCGTGATTTGTGCATACGAGGCCTGCACAGGTGACGTAGAGGGGACTGCGAATCCAGATCTGAAGTGACTGAATACCGCTCTGCTCGTCGGTCGCGCTTGCGAGCAGGTTGAGCGTGGCCGTACGACTGCGGAGCGCAAGAGGCGTGGAAGACCCGGGGCCACCCGCTTGGACGGTTCCAGAACCGTCCACTTCGGCCGCTTGCAGAAGAATGCCCTCTGGGCCGAACTCGTCGCCAGCTTGGATCGTAATGTCGCCCTGCGGTTCTTCTTCGTCGCCACCGCACCCGCCCGCGAAGAGAAGCGCTACAAGACAGAGGGCGAGACTCGACCAGCGATTCCTGTGACGACGGCGGCCACTAATCATGGTGTGCTCCTGAGTCGCAGGGAGACTCTGACAGGAGTCACGCCAAGTTGCAATAGGCATTTTCGCGTTTGGGGACTCCGCAGGCCTGTTTGCAGGCATTCTCGGTGCGCGAGGACGAGACTGGAGCGGGACGGTTGACTTTCGTGACTTTTGGTGCTTGTCTGGCGGCACCATCAGACGAAAGGAGCCCCGATGGCCGTAGGAGGCTTGCTTCGGTCCCCGATCGCCCAGGTAGGCGCACCGGAAGAAGCCGACAGCATGTCGGCGTGGGACTGGCTCTTCCTAAGCAGCGTTGGACTGTTCGTCGCGCTCGCTGCTCTTATCCTCCTGATCCTGTTTCTTCGAGTAGTTCGCACGGAGCCGGCGACTGCGCAGCAGCAGTCAGACCCCGCTCCTTATGACGCGTCACAGGACAGAAGCATCGTTCGATGGCAGCTGGGGCTTGGCGCGTTCCTCGTGCTAGCCGGCGCCACGCTGGGGGTGGTCGTTCACGAGATCGGGCCGGATTCCGACGCCGATGTTGGGCTAAGCATCGCGACCGCAGTGATCGGCGTTGGCGCCGCACTCTTACCAGCAGGCGCCGCGGCGACCGCCAGCAATCGAATCCTCGCGTCACTCCCTAAGACCGGAGAGTCGACCGCTCAGACGCCAACACTCTCAGAGGTCCGCCCCGAAGAGGCAGACAAGGGGATCGAGAAGAAAGAGGTTCGATTGAAGGGAACCGGTTTCGTGGCGGGAGCGACCGTGAAGGTCGAAGATCCCGTCGGAGGCTCCGAGGAGCGAAAGACGACATTCATGAGCGATACCGAGCTTAAGGTCACGCTGGAAAAGAAGGATCTTGAGAAGGAGGGAACGCTGAGGTTGAGCGTTAAGACACCCGCGGGAACATCAACGTCGAAGGACTTCACAGTCAAGGTCAAGTCCGCCGATAATCCCTAGAACGGGAAACCGTCGGCTCGGTTGTGATGGTCGCAGCGTCGACGCTTGTCGCCTTGCGGTGGGGGTCCTATCGCTCGAGCTGAGGTCTTGGAAACCACTGAGGCAGACCCTATGCACGCAGATTCGAAGCCTGAAGGCGATTGATCACGAACAGTCTGTGTTCGTGCGGGCCTAGCAGGCTCTTCACGTTCTGTGGAGCCACGGAATGGGCCAGACTCGGACTCCCGCTAAGCCCAGGTGCGATGCATCCTGTAGTGGCTCTCAGTCCGGTCCAGCACTTTCGGCCAATCCTCGTCCAGCGGAAGGACGCGCACTTCTCCGATTAGGAAGCGGATGATCTCCTCGAATGAAACCCGGCCCGTGGGAACGTGTAAGTCGGGAAGACTGAGACCGAAGAGTCTGTGGCTCGTCGGGGGGTGGGTGTGGGGGCTCGCATGCTCAGGTGATCGGTGCGGCTGCCAGTGCCACATGATGACGTCGGGCGACTCTCCCTCTCTTAGCTTCTTGGGTGCAACCTTGACGTTGTAGGTGTAAGCGAGGGTCTGCACCTTCCATTCGCCCGGGTAGCGCTGATCCTTGACGATCCGAAACGCTTGGGCGGCTTCGAAGTAGACGTGAGACAGACCCTTCCGTCTCCTCAGCACCATCGGACGCTCGCTCGTCATCAGCAGGCTTATCCCGTCGTCCGTGGGCGGCGAGGCAACCCATGCCGCCTCAGTGACGCACGACAGCACCGGCTGAAGGAACTTGAGGTACCGCCGTTGGGCGGCTTTAGGCGATTCAGCCCGTTCGCGCACTTACGAGAGCGGCGAGGTCGGAAACCTCAAAAGACTCTTCGTCGAGGCGCTGTTCGTGAAGCGCAGTAACGAACTCGTCTAGCGACATGCCAAACGCCTCCTGAACACGCTCAGCTAGAAACCCGAGGAAGTCCTCCTCACTGAGCTCGACTGGTTCAACCGTGGACACTCGCTACTCCCTTCGTGTTCATTGACGGTAGCCGGGATCGCGGACGGATACAACGGCCGGCTTGTGCGAACATTCGTTCGTGGCCGCCCAGGGCTCGGACTTCGGGCGCTTCCGTCGTGCCCTCGACAGCGGGAACCTCACGATGGCACTAGTGGAGGCGGCGCAGCTCCCGCACGTCGGCTTGGGCGAAGCATTGGAACTCGTCCTGCTCATCTGCGACCAGCAGCCAGAGAGGTTCACTCGTGCGGCCCTTCGATGGCACAGCCGCTACTGCTGCGATCAGCGGGGCGTAGACCTTGCCGAGGCTCAAGCCGTGCTCGACCTCCTGGCCGGCTTGCAAGGGAGAAGACCGAGGCCGGCAGCGGAGGCTCTTGCGAGCTTGGTTCATCGACGCGGGCTCAGACAGACGAGTGAGGCGCTGGTGCGGTGGGCGAGCTAGGGCCGCGTTAGGCTTGCACGGTGACGGGCTGGGCTGACTTCGACCGCTACGTCGCCGAGCACGGCATCCCTGAGGAGAACTACCCGGCCGCGTTCGCCCTCTGGTACGCGGAGACGACCGGCGAGTCCGTGCCTCGCTTCGAGAAGGTTGAGAGGCCGAAGGAAGACTTCGAGATTGAAGGCGACGATCTCGGTTTACCTATGTTCTACGGGTAATAGCTCCGGGGTTTCAACGCCTCCGCGCCGGGCTCGTCGGGCTCGCCCGGGCCTTTAACTGCTTGCTTCAAAGTTTCAAACCCTGGGCTCCTGGCCAGCTTATCCAGCTCCTCCATAAAGCGTCTATGGCGCTTTGCCCAATTTTGGTACACACGGTCCTCTGCGGAGAGGGCTGTGAGTCGCCCGAGAATGTGTATCCAGCCGTGAACCGTTAGGTACGAGTGGTAGTAGAAGTCGCCAAACGCCTCCTGTGGGCCGCGGGTCGTGGCCTCGTTTCTCTCTACGAATGGATTCGTGAACGCCGCTCGATTCCGCTCGATGTAGTAGTCCAGGGTGTGGTTTACCAGCACACCCAGTTCCCATTTCCCGGGTTGGCGAGTGTCCCGAAGCTCGTCGGCCAGTCTCTTGAGGAGGCTCGTGCCCGCGACATAAGCATCCTGCGCGGATGACTCCCAGAGCTGCCGCAGCTCGTCGGCATCAGGCGGCTTGGTGGGGCGAAGAAATACAGGCGTCCGCAAGCGCAATCGTTTGGCCATCGGCCAGGTGGCTACGACGACCCCCAGAGCCACCAAGAGCCCAAAAAATGTATAGAGGGCGATCTCGACGCGGTCATCCCAGTTGATCCCCAGCGCGAATCCAAGAGGCGCTAGCGCAATTCCAACCAGCGCCAGACCGACCCCGACGAGCGCCAACCTCCTGTCCGTGCGCTCGTCGCTCAGTTCAGGCTCTCTGCCCGAGGTCGACAAGTTTGATGGCGAGCTGAGCGGCCAACTCAGGCTCGTCCTTGCGAACTTCATCCACGAAGACCTCTGCCTGCTCGCGCGAAGGAAAGAGCTCAATGCTCTCCTGCGCTACCTCGCTCACGACGGCGTACACTCTCACGGCATAAGCCTATCCCCACTTGAGAAAGGTGCGAGTGGCTCGAAAGATCGTGTTCGTTTCAGACTTATCGGGCGATTCGATCGAGGAAGGCAAGGGGGCGAAGATCCGCATCACCTTCGATGATGCTCGCCGGGGCTCGTACGAGATCGACGCGACCGCTGACGAAGCAGCCGAGCTGGGACGCAAGGGACGGCAGGTAGCGCGGAGGGGACGTAGGACGAAGGCTAGTACCTGATCAAGATCTCCGCGCCGCGAGAAAGCTAGGCCTCGATTAGGGACGGTCTTCCAGAGGAGTCCGCGTTGAACCGGAGGTCGCCGGGCCCTGCCCTTCTCTAACCACAGAAGGAGGCTGCTGTGGGCTACAAGACGAGCACGAGACCGACGTTCGGCAAGGGAAGGCCCAAGTCGACGCCCTTGAGCAAGGGGATGGTGCGGGGAGGAGGTTGGCTCCTTGAGCATCTTCTCCCGGCAGCGACAATCTTTGGCGCCCTCTTCTATGTGCTAATCCGGTATTCATACGTCACGTTCTACGATGATTTTGGCCTAGAGCCTGAAGATGTCGGGCTGGATTACGCCCGCACGTTGACTCAGGCAGCTATTCCACTATTAGGCATTCTGTTGATCGGCTTGCTCGCCGGAGCATTCTGGAGCTTAGGCATGCTTGGGGTTCTCCTTATCCAACGCCGACGATCCAAGAACGGCCCAGAGACCAAAGCCGCTATGCCGAGCACAAGAGATCAAGTGGCGGCAGGCCTCTTCTTTGCGCTGGGTACGTTTCTCTTCTATGTAACCTGGTTCTTTATCTTTTCACCTTTCGATAGGGCGGAAGAGGTGCAGAGTGGCAGTGAGTCAGCACGAGTATTCCTGGTACCTAGTGTGAAATCGGAGCCGGTGCTGCTCACGTGGACTGGCGATGCGCCCGCCGGTCTTGCTGATCTTGAGGACCATCAAATGATGCATCTTGGAACATCAGGAGGTTCTGAGGTTCTATATGACGTGACGTGCCAAGCAACGGTTCGCATTCCGTCTAGCTTGGTAATACTTCGCTCAGGAACAGCCGAAACAGACTCCGGGTCTCTGGGGTGTCCACCCTCAATGTAACCGCTCAGAACCATGCGGTTGTTTTCCATTTCAGAGAATGGTTTGGGCGTATCACAGTATCTACCCGCGCGACCATTTACATTCCCCGGGCTCGCCCCTGGGCTTACCGGCAGGCCCCACGGGCTACCGGGCAGGCAGGCCCCCGAGCAGGCCCATGCTCCTACTTACCATGTGACCCGTTGAGCTGGGCTCGTGCTCGTGTGCTGTCTTTATTCGGCGCTAGCGGTTGCGCTAACCGCGTGCTGGTTTCCCGAGCACTTCTACGCAGAGAGCACCGATGCAGGGATCGGCCCCGGGAGTGTGGGGAGCACGGTCGTCGGCGACCCGCTCCCCGAAGTCCCCACTGGGCCGGACGCGCACGAGATCACCCCGATGGATCGGGCATCGCTCGTTACGGCGGAGTTGCCCACGCGTACGGCTCATGCCGGCGCGCGCATCGCGGACGAAGGGATTAGCCCGCGAGGGCAGCGCCAACCTCACGCGGCGTCCTCCTCTGCGGCGACTGCAGCCGCCTGGTCCCTCTCGGCCTGGATCGTGGCGAGCACCTGGAAGTACTCGTCGCCCGAGTACGTCTCCTTCCCGGCCATCGCCAGGCGCCGCTCGGCCTCGATGTGCATGAGCAGCGACTCGTCGTCTGGGCGCTCGACGCGGCCGCCGCCGAGCTCGGTCGAGAACGACTCGCGGATCGGGTTCGGCGGGAGGGAGCCAAGGACGCGACGTGCCTTCACCGGATCAGCCGCGAAGAGCGTGCGGTAGTAGTCGCCGTGCGCTGCGAGAATTCGGCCCTCGTCGATCGCGGCTTCGAGGATCGCCTCGACGCTCGCGGCCTCGCCTTCCGCAAGAGCCTGTGTGACAGACCCTGCGTCCGTAACCGACGCGCGGGTCTCCTCGAGCGCGGCGACGTACTCTGCCTCGGTGTACTCGTCGGGCGGACGGCCACGCGCGCCGTTGCGGGCGGCGAGGACGACGAGAGCTGCTTCGTGGTTCGCGTTGTCGAGAAGTCGCTCGGTCATGGGGTCTCCCTAGTTGTCGTACTCCGTGAAGATGAGGTGCTGGATCGAATCGCGCCGCGGCCGCGACTTCTGCGACAGCCACTCCTTGCCGGTCAGCGGCCTACGCTCGACACGGCCGCTCCGCGGCGGTACGGGGGAAGGTGCGGGCGCGCCGTACGCTCCCAGATCAGGCCCGGCGCGACCCGCAACCTCCGGAGGCGAGATTTCGCGGGTCTCGCCTCCTCGCGCATCGGCCATGCCAGGCTCCGCGCGAGACTTTCCGATCTCGAACCTCCTCGGCTCCGGCCCCGGGTCGAGCCCAGCCGCGACAGCTAGACGATCAAGATCCTCGTCCGCAAGCCGCGACAGATCAAAGCGTCGAGGGTGCGCGATAGCGTCCGGCGACCCTGCGACCGGCTCGATCGGGAACGTGAGCCGCACGACCACTGACCCCAGCGGCAAGTCGGTCGGCTCGTCGTCGTCAGCACCGACCAGCACGACCACACCCTCCGAGGGAGGAGGCACGAACGGTTCGACCTCGGCCTCGAGCCGTCCGAGCCGGATGAGACCGCCGCCCCTCACGCCGCCGCCTTCCAGCCCGTTCTCGGGTCGTAACCGAGCCGCTTCTCCAGGTCCTCGATCCGAGCCTCGAAGTCTCTGGTCGGGCCAAGCGCCGCGGCGAAGCTGACTAGATGACGTGCCGCGTTCATGCGGACCGACGGCGGTGCGCTCTCGTCGGAGGCGAGCGTTCGCAGGACCGTACGTCCGAGCTCGGCGTCGCCAACGATCTGCGCGGCGAGCATGGCGGTCGTTTCACGCCGCCCCTCGTCCAGCCGCCTCCGGAACTCCTCATCCGCGACGCGACGGCGCGCGGTGCGCTCGTTCATCGTGGCCGCCCGGGCCGCGTCGACCAGCGACTCGCCGGCGAGGAGGCCGGCCAGCAGCCGCTCATCCCCCGTGAGCGCGAGCGTGTCAGATTCGGCCAACAGCGGACACCCTTTGGAGGCGGCAAGCGCTCAGAGTCGCCCGGTACGTGGCCGGGTAGACCGCCGAAGGCAGGCATGGATAGGCGCGTCGCGGTTGCGTGCAAGCCGAGTGCAAACCGCCTGGTCTCTGCCCGCAGGATTCGATCTCCTCGTGCGCGTGCGCAAGGCCCGGACACACCGGCCCCACTTTCGACCGGTGAAAGGTGAAGGCTGATGTACGCCCTACAGAAACTTCTCTGTGCCCGCGCGCGTATGGGGAACTCTTGCTGGGAGGGGTCTGACCTTTCACCCTTCACCCCCGCCCAGGAGGCTCGGGTCGTCCGTAACCAAGCCGATTCCGCGGTAAAAGACGCCGCATTTCGTCCGCTTCGATTCCGGGAGACCCTTCGTCGCGCGGATCTCGGCCCCGAAGGTCTTGAGTGGCATCGGGTCGCGCTCTCCGGACGCGGCGGTGTAGTCGACGTAGGCCTTGTAGAGCTCGGACGCTTTGACTTGGGCGCCCTCGGAGATGACGCATTTCTCCTCGATGAAGGAACCGAGCACGTCTTGCTCGGCGCGGTAGCTTGCCGTCGCCTCGGAGACCGCGGTCGGTGTTCCGAGCCCGTCTGCTTGGTAGGCCTCCAAGCCTTCGACCGCCCAAGCGAGGATGCCGGGGAGCTCGTCGCGGAGCTCGTCCTTTAGGTGTAGGTCGCGTTCGCGCTCGGGGATCTGGACGTCGAAGGGAACGAGATGGATGCGCCGCCAGATCGCCTCGTCGGTGCCGCGCACTTCGGGCCTGTGGTTCGTCGCAACCCAGACGACGAAGGCGGGCGTGAACTCGAAGTACTCCGCGTAGAGGAAGCGCGTGGAGATGGTGTCGCCGCCCGTGATCCTCTTCACGAGGGTTTCGTCCATTCGCTTGCCCGCCGGCATCTCGACGGCCGTGACTAGGCGTGCACCGCGGAGGCGGGCGACGTCGTTCGTGTTTCCGCCGCGTCGCTCGAGGAAGGTCTCGGCCGGCGTCTGTTGTGCGTAGTCGCCGAAGAGGGCCCGGATGGTCTCCACGAAGGTCGACTTGCCGTTCTTGCCGCGGCCGTGGAGGAAGAAGGCGACTTGCTCGACGGGGTTTCCGGTGAGGCTGTAGCCGACGGCGCGCTGCAGGCCTTCAATCAGATCCGCGCGCCCGTCTGTCACGCGCTCGAGAAAGGCGAGCCAGCGCGGGCACTTCGCCTTCGGGTTGTAGGGGACCGGGCAGCGCTTGGTGAGGAGGTCGCCCCGCTGGTGCTTGCGCAGCGTCAGGTCTTTGAGATCGAGCGTTCCGTTTTCGACGTTGACAACCCCCTGCCTGGCGTCGAGATCCTCGTCGCGGACGGCGATCGCCTCGAAGGTCTCGGCGAGTTTCAGCGCCCCGCGGATCCTCGGTTCCTTCTCCGAGGCGAACGCGTGAGCGATCAGCCGCTTGCGCTCCTCGTCGTTTTCGGTGGTCGCCGCCTTCCGATACATGGCGCGGATGGTCGAGACCATGCGACGGGTCGCGGCGCCGGTCTCGTCCTCGAGCCAGCGAGTTCCGTCCCATTCGAGCCAGCCATGGCCGCGCGTGTGGCAAACGTCGGAACCGTGCTCGGCAATGAAACGCTCGGCGTTGCCTACGTCGGTCGGGTTGTAGCGCGACGGCAGCGGGATCACGTCGGCGTCTCGCACAGAGTCGAGGCCGTCGCTCACGATCGCCGCTCGATCTCGAGCACGTACATCGCCGATGGACGATCCCAGCAATGAGAGACCCGCGAGCCGCCGGCACCGGAGCCGATCCCGTGAAAGTGTCGCCTCCCGCAGAAGCAGCACTTGGGGACGATGAGCTGCCGCCCGCTCGGGCTGACAACTGCGCGAACTCGTGGCGGGTTGGGGGGGCATGATAAATTTGGCATGGAGAGGTTCGGCTGGGCGGCATTCCATGGCGAGGAGGGCCGCCTTCGCCGTCTTTGAGGGCGCCTATGCCGCCGCGGCGTCTGCCTCCTGCTCGCCGGCGAGCCAGTCCTCGAAGCGCTGCCTGGGAACGAGGATCTTTCGACCGAGGCGGATCGACGGGATCTCGCCCCGATGCACGGACTCATAGGCGAGCCCTCTCGAGATACCGAGGCGGGCTGCAGCCTCATCGACTGAGATCGTCAAGGGCTCCTGTGTGGCGGTCGTCGTCTCCATGACTTGAAGGTTGGCAGAGAGCGTTCCTATACGCTAGTTTTGTTCCTATGTTGGAACGCATGGACGAGCACGGAAGGCGGGTCCTCACGGCAGGCGAGGTGTTTGCCGAACGGCTGCGGAAGGTTCGAGAGCAGCGGGACTGGTCGACGCGCGAGCTCGCCCGCCGCGTGACTGAGCTCGGGCATCCGATGACACACACGGCCATCTGGAAGATCGAGAGAGGCGAGCGGCTGCCGTCGAACATCGGCCTCGAGGACGTGCTGGCGCTGAGCTTCGCGCTCGGCGTCTCCCCGCTCTACATGATCTGCCCGGTAGAGGGCGACGACCGGCTCCAGGTCGTGTCCGAGCGTCCGTCGGCGAGCGACATCATCGCGCGCCGTTGGCTTCGCGGATTGTCCACCCTCCACGATGAGGACGTGCGCTTTTTCTCGCGGGTCCAGCCCGACATTGAGAAGCGCTGGTACCAGCGTGCCCAGGACGAGACGTTGAGCGATGAGGAACGCGAGACCGCCAGAGCCGCCCTGCAGTCGATGAGGTTCGAGCGGCCGACAGGGTGGCTACAGGACGCCGCCATGGCTTCAGACGAGGAGGAGGAACGACAGTGAAAGGACACGTCCGCAAGCGCGGCTCGACGTGGGCTGCGGTGATAGAGCTTCCGCGTGACGAGACGGGGAAGCGGCGGCAGCGCTGGCTCTCGGGCTTTCCGACGAAGAGGGCCGCCGAGCAGGCCGCCCGCAATGCACTCGGACGAATCGAAACGGGTGTCGACGTCGAGCCGACGAGGTTGACCGTTCGGCAGTACCTCGAGGACGTGTGGCTCCCAGCCGTGCGTGTCCGCCCGACAACGTCCAGTTACTACCGGCTCGCCGTCGATCGCTACATCGTCCCGCGCATCGGGAGCGTGCACCTGCAGAAGCTCACTGCGCCGATGCTCAACGCGCTCTACTCGGAGCTCGAGACCAAGGGTCGGCGGAACGGGAAGGGCCTTTCACCGCGGAGCGTGCGGCACGTCCACGCGATCCTGCGCAGGGCCCTGGCGGACGCCGTGGCCTGGAACCTCCTCGTGCGCAACGTCGCCGAGGCGGCCAAGCCTCCGAAGAAGGAGCGGGCGAAGATCACGACGTGGAGCGCCGAGCAGCTACGGACATTCCTCTTACGCGTCCGCGGCGATCGTCTCTACGCGGCATGGATGGTCGCTGCCCTGACCGGGATGCGGCGCGGCGAAGTGCTCGGCCTCAAGTGGTCGGACCTCGATCTCGACCACGGCCGGTTGAAGATCGACCGCGCGCTCATCCTCGTTGACTACGTGCCGACGATCTCGGAGACGAAGACGGAGCGGGGGAGGCGCACGGTCGCGCTCGACCCGGCGACGGTCGCCGCCCTGCGGGAGCACGACGCCCGTCAGGCGGTCGAAGCGGCGATGGCGGGCGACGCATGGGAGAACGACGAGGGCTACGTCTTCACCGACGAGCTCGGCCGCGTGATCCACCCGCAGAGCTTCACGGACAGGTTCAAGCGGTACGCGAAGGCGGCGAAGCTGCCGGCGATCCGCCTCCACGAGCTTAGGCACTCGCACGCGACACTCGCGCTCGAGGCCGGGGTGGCGCCGAAGGTCGTCAGCGACCGACTCGGACACGCGAGCACGAGTTTCACGATGGACGTCTACGCCGACGCCCTCCCCGCCGTCGAGGAGACGGCTGCGGCAATGGTGGCTTCGCTGGTTCTCGGAGACGAGGTTAGTAGTCATGTCGCCTGAAGCAACGGCAGCCCTGGTTGGCGCAGCCGTTGGCGGCGGAGTCGCCTTTCTTGGCCAGCTCGGGATCCTCTTGTTTATCGCAGCCCGCGAGCGGCGCGCTGCGGCGCAAATCATCTACGCCGAGTTGGTCACGAACCTGGGCTCAGCCAGGACTTTGATGGAGACAGGCCACTGGCCCAATACCTCCGGGAAACCGAGCACCGCTGCGTGGGACGCCTATGGCGCGAAGCTGTTGCGTGGGGGCGGGGTCGGGCAGGTCGGCTCAGTCGCACTCGCTTACAGCAGCGTCGATGCGCTCGTCTGGCTGAGCATCGGAAACGAGGAGGAATTTGTCCAAGACGACCATTCGGAGTCGATTCGGGACATCCAGGTCGGACTCTACGAAGTCGGCCGAGAGTGCGGCCTGACAGAAGTCGAGCTCGAGGCGCGCGACGTTCTCAACGACGAGGTTCGCTCTGAATGGGCGGAGCGTCAGTCCCTCACGCGAGGCTCCCGCCCAAGTCTCGGGCGGCGGATGTGGCTTCGGCTCAAGCCGTAGGCTTGCAGTATGTTTGCAAGCTGCCCTGCGGCTGCAGATCCCAGCGTCTACCTGTGAAGTAAAAACCCCCGCACATGCGGGGGTTTCTCTGAGGCTGCGGGGCAAGGATTCGAACCTTGACTACCCGGTCCAGAGCCGGGCGTCCTACCGTTAGACGACCCCGCAACGGCTCGGGCATTGTAGCCGCACGGCCGCGCGGCGACTCGTCTCAGAGCTCGAGCCGGTACAGCGGGATGAGGCTCTTCTCGGCCTCGGTGTCGATGTGCGCGACGACCTCGACGTACGGCTCGAGCCCGGAGCCGCGGAGCTTCGCCTTCAGGAGCTCGTCCACCTGGTAGATGCCGGACGAGTTGTTCATGGTGATCTCGATGAGGACGGGCGCGACCTCACCGTCCTTGATCTCGACGCCTTCGATCGCGGCTGCCGACAGCGAGTGGATCGAGACGCGGCCGTGCTGGAAGGGGATGCGCGAACGGCCCTCGGCCATGTCGAGCGCATCCGCGACCCGGATGACGCCGGCCTCGAGCGTGAGCGGCCGCCCGTCCTCACGGTGGCTCGTGATCGCCTGGAGCACCTCGGACTCGACCACGGTCCGCTCCGGCTCCTCGTACAGGCCGTCGAGGAGCTCGTGCATCTTCGGCTCGGCGAGGAAGAGGCTCCAATCCTCGTGGCGCTCGCGATGGACGGCCATGCCGATGCAGTGCAGGAAGGCGCCGAGTGCGACGACGATCTCGGCGTCGTCCTGGCTCATCCCGTAGTCGCGGACCATGCCCGGCTGCACGTCGTTCTTCGCGAGCTGGCGCAGGAGCTTGAGCGCGAGGTTGGCCACGATCTGGATGTGCACCCAGGAGTGGTCGTTGATCTGGAGCCGCTTGACCGCGTTGACGTTCGCGACGTGCCACCAGGCCTTGAGCTGGGCGTCGGCGTTCACGCGGTCGACCAGGACGCGGAGCTTCTTGTTCGCGCGCGGCGGCACGCGGATGCGCATGCGCTCGATCGCCTGCGCCGGCGTGAGCAGCGTCTCGCGCTCGGCCTCCTGCGAGACGGGCTCGTCGATCCGGTCCTCGGTCTTCGGGTCGAGCTCGGCCATCGGACCGGAGCCTACACCGGAGGCGGCGAGGCCTTTACGCCGCGGCCGCCCAGTCCCCGTAGAGGGAGCGGTAGCGGCCGTTGAGCGCGACCAGTTCGTCGTGCGTGCCGAGCTCGACGATGCAGCCGTGCTCGAGGACGACGATCAAGTCGGCGCCGCGAATCGTGGAAAGCCGGTGGGCGATGATGAACGCCGTCCGCCCGGCGAGGAGGCGGCGGAGGGCGACCTCGATGCGCTGCTCGGTGCCGATGTCGACGCTCGAAGTGGCCTCGTCGAGGATGAGGATGCGCGGGTCGGCGAGCAGAGCCCGGGCAAACGCAACGAGCTGGCGTTGCCCGAGGGAGAGTCGGCTGCCGCGCTCGGCCACCTGCGTGTCGTACCCGTCCTCGAGCTGGAGGATGAAGTCCTCCGCGCCGACCGTGCGCGCCGCCTCGGCGACCTCGTCGTCGGTCGCGTTGGGTCGTCCGAAGGCGATGTTCTCCCGAACCGTCCCGGCGAAGAGGAACCCTTCCTGCGGGACGATGCCGAGCTGGCGGCGAAGGCTCTCCTGCGTCACGTCCCGGAGGTCGTGGCCGTCGATCCTGATCGCGCCCTCCCGCGGGTCGTAGAACCGCGCGAGAAGCTTGGCGATCGTCGACTTCCCGGCGCCTGTGTGCCCGACCAGGGCCACAGTAGTTCCGGCGGGAACTGCGAGGTCGATCCCGTGCAGGATCTCGGGCCCGTCGCCGTAGCTGAAGCGCACGTTGTCGAAGCCGACGTCGCCGGCGATCTCGGGCAGCGGGCGCGCCTCCGGGCTGTCCACGACCTGCGGCTCCTCGTCCATGACGTCCATGATCTTGTCGAGC
>DAITAN010000206.1:0-5014 GCA_036824235.1 Gaiellaceae bacterium
TGGTGATCGTCGTGTTCGGCTTCGAGTCGTCCGGGACGATCCCGAGCGCCTTCGCGGCGTTCAGCCGGCGGCCGCCCTGGATGTGCACATCGAGCCCGGCCGGCGTATCGACGCCCGCGAGGATGGCGTTCTTGACCTGGGCCACCGTCAGGGACGGGCTGTGGGCCAGGAGCAGGGCCGCGACGCCCGCGACATGCGGCGTCGCCATCGAGGTCCCGGCGAGGTACTGGTACCGGTTGCCGTTGTGGAGCAGGCAGGCGACGGCCAGGTCGTCGACATAGGCGCCGTCTCCGACGAACCCGTCGCCATCGACCAGGAGCCCGAGGCCGATCTGGACGCTCGAGTCGCCGTCCTTGACGGAGAAGTCGTCACTGAAGTGGAACCAGTTGCCGCTCGTCGACCCGGCCCAGCCGCTGATGAGCGCGCCGTCCCCGAGAACCCAGAAGACGTCGTCCGACGCGGTGCCGACCGGATTTTCCGTGTCGAGCTGCATGTTGTACTCGGCACGGCAGCCGAGGCGGCCGGCCAGGCTGAACGGCCCGAGCTTCGTGATCGTCGTGTCCAGCGTGGGGCTGTGCAGGCCACCGGGCGAGTCGGTGATGCTGAACGAGCCGCTCGTCCGGGTCGCGGTCGTCCGGTCCCAGGGGTTCGGGTCCGGCATCCGGTTGCCCCAGCGCGCGTTGAACTGCGCTGCCGTGCCTTCGAAGTTCTCCGAGACGACGGTGGAATACCCGGGCGCGGCGCTGAGGGTGTCGACGCCGGGCGCCGCGATGTGCACGGCCGAGGTGCCGCGGTTGGAGAAGCTCGCGATCGCATCCGTCCTGCCGGTCGCGCCGACGCAGAGGACGTTCGAAGCGCCGGCGCCGCCCTCGCCCGGCGGGCGGTGGAACTCGCAGGGATACGCCTGGTCGTTAAAGCCCGTGTTGCCGTCGATGTTCCAGCCGTTGTTGCCGGCCGCGAAGACGAAGAGCGTGTTCGCGCACGGCGCCTGGAGGATCGCGTCGCGCACGAGCGTGCTCGCGCCGGTGCCGCCGAAGCTGCCGTTGACGACGTCGGCGCCGTTCGCGCAGGCGTAGTTGATCGCGCTCGTGATGTCGGCGTTCGTGAGGCTCCCGTCCGGGTCTGCCGCACGGAGGGCCATGAGGGAGACGTCCCAGTTGACGCCGGGGACGCCGCGCGCGTTGTTGCCGACCGCGCCGATCGTCCCGGCGACGTGCGTCCCGTGGCCGTTGTAGTCGAGCGGGGTCGCATCCCCCGAGACGAAGTCCCAGCCGTGGCGGTCGTCGATCCTGCCGTTGCCGTCGTTGTCCGAACCGTCGACGGGATCGTCGTTCAACCACATGTTCCCGGCCAGGTCAGGATGGCTGTAGGCGATCCCGCTGTCGATGACGGCCACGATCACGTTCGAGCTGCCGCGCGTGCGCGTCCACGCCGCCGGCGCGTCGATGTCCTTGTCCGTGGCCTGCGACAGGCCCCATGTGAGGTCGAAGTCCGGGTCGTTCGGGACGGTGCTCAGCTTGTAGATGTAATTCGGCTCCGCGTAGACGACGTCGGGATCGCCCTCGAGCTCGGAGATCGCGGCTTCGACGGAGACGCCAACAGCCAGGCGGACGAGCGTCGCGCCGGGAAGCCCGAGGCTCTGGACGGCCTGGCCCGCACCCGCGAGCGTGCTCGAGCGTGCCGCCGTGCTCGTGCCCGCGCGGAAGCGAACGACGACCTCTCCGGGGACGAACTCGGGGGCCGCCGCGCCCGCGCCGTGGTGCTCCAGGCCGACGGACGGCCTGGACGAATCCGTGCCGGCGCCCGCGCCAGAAGCACAGAGAAAAAGGATCGCCAACGCCAGGAGCGCCGGCAGCCGCATTGCCGCCTTGCCCATCACCCGACGAGGGATGATG
The DNA here is from genome assembly GCA_036824235.1 of Gaiellaceae bacterium. Taxonomy (GTDB): domain Bacteria; phylum Actinomycetota; class Thermoleophilia; order Gaiellales; family Gaiellaceae; genus JAIBJN01. Next base: position 1,896 of record DAITAN010000206.1, read on the forward strand.
CACTAGTTGTAAAGAAAATGGAAGGGCGCGCTAAGCGCGGACGCGCCACGTGTCCACGGCGGCGGTCGGATCGACGTTCAGGGCCGGGTCGACCGCGCGCACGCGGAACGTGTGCATGCCGGGCTTGAGGCCCGTGTAGAGCTTCGGCGATGCGCACGAGAGCCACGGGCCCGTCATGTGGCGGCACTGGAACGTCGAGCCGGCCTGCGTGGACGTGAACCTGAATGTCGCGCTCTTGACCCTCGTGGAGGCCGGAGGCCGGGCCGTGATCGTCGTGTTCGGCGGGGTCACGTCGAGCGCGACGGCCATGGACCTGTTCGCGTTGAGCCGCCCGCCGGTGCCCATGCGGTTCGTGAACGAGGGCTTCTTGTCGACGCCCTTGAGGAGCGCGTTCTTGAGCTTCGCCACCGTGAGGGTGGGCTTGCCGGCGAGGAGGAGCGCCGCCACGCCGGCGACGTGCGGCGACGCCATGGAGGTTCCGGGGATCGCCTGGTAGTCCGCCCCGTTGGCCAGGAGGCACTTCACGACAACGTCGTCGACGTAAGCCCCGTCCATGACAATGGAGAGGTCGGTGTCGAGGAAGAAGCGCACGTACACCGGCGCTTGGCCGTCCATAACCGTGAGGTCGCTCTCCAGGGTTATGAACTGGTCGTCTGTCGAGCCCGACCACGCGGCGATCTCCTCGTCGGAGGCGCTCGGGTCGAACCCAGCGAAGATCCCGAAGAAGTCGGCCCCGAATTCGGTGTCGAGCCGCAGGTCGTACTCGATGAGGCAGCCGAGCTCGCTCGTGAGGTCGATCGCGGTCATGTTGCGGATCGTCGTGAGGGCGTTGTTCACGTAGTTGCCCGGCGAGTCCGAAAGAGCGTTGGTTGGCGAGCTCGCCACCCCGCTCCTGCGGTCCCACAGGGGAGCAGCTGGGTTTCCGATGTTGACCGGGTCGCCCCAGGTGCCCGCCGTTTCGATGTCGTCCGCGATGACGGGGTGGTAGGCGGGCCAGGTGCTGAGGATCTCCTGCGCGGGCGTGCCACTTCCGTTTCCGCCCGGCGCGGCGAGGTGGACGGCCGCCGGCCCGCGATTCGAGAACGCAGCGAGCGTGTCCGACCTGGTCGAGGCCCCCACACAGACGACGTTCGGCACGCTGAACCCGTGCGGAGCGGGCCGGTGGTATTCGCACGGATAGGCGTTCGTCGCCGCGGTGTTGTTCGTCAGGACAGCGCCGTCGTTACCGGCCGAGAAGACGAACAGCGTGTCCCGGCACGGAACCGACTTGAGCAGGTTCGCGAGCGCGAGCGACTTGTCGGGCCCGCCGAAACTGCCGTTCACGACATCCACGTTGTGGTCGCAGGCGTAGTCGACGGCCTGGAAGATGTCGGCGTCTTCGAGGCCACTGGTTCCGCCCGCGCGCAAGGCCATGATGGCGACGTCCTGGTTGACGCCGGTGACGCCGATCGTGTTGTTGCCGACCGCGCCGATCGTGCCCGCGACGTGCGTGCCGTGGCCGTTGTAGTCGAGCGGGGCCTCGTCCTCCTGCACGAAGTCCCAGCCGCGGACGTCGTCGACGAGACCATTGCCGTCGTTGTCGATGTCGTCGTCGGGCTCGACCGGGTTGACCCAGATGTTCCCGGCGAGGTCCGGGTGACCGTAGGCGACGCCGCTGTCGATCACGCCCACGACGATGGTGTTGCTCCCCGTCGTCGTCGCCCACGCCTCCGGCGCGTCGATGTCGGCGTCCGAGAGTTGGTTCAGGCCCCAGAGCTCCGTGTAGCGCGGGTCGTCGGGCGGGACCTGCGTGTAGCGGCGGATGTAGTTCGGCTCGGCGAAGACGACGTCCGAATCGCGGGCGAGCGCCGCCGCGGAGGCACGGACCGAGGCGCCCTCCGCGAGCCGGACGAGCGCCAACCCGGTGCTGTCGAGCATCTCGACGACCTGTGCGCTCCCGAGGGCGTCGCGCCGGGCTGCGGTCGAGACTCCGGTCCTGAACTGGACAATGAGCTCGCCCTCGACGAACCGGGCGTCCGCGCCCCTCGCCTGCAGCGGGCCGTTCGTCACACTCTTCGCCGCACCCGCCCCAGGCGCCACCAGGAGCAAAGCTCCGAGAACGACCGAACTGACGACCCCTCGCCGCATCGTGGCCGCGATTCTGAACTTCTCGCGAGGAAAAAGAAAGAGGCCGCTCAGTCGTCGACGCGGCCGATGAGGACGCAGCCGTTGTGGCCGCCGAGCCCCATCGCGTTCGAGAGCGCAACCCGCACGTGCGCCTCGCGGGCCTCGTTCGGGACGTAGTCGAGGTCGCAGTCCGGGTCGGGCTCCTCGTAGTTGATCGTCGGCGGGATCACGCCCTCGTGGATCGCGAGCACGCAGGCCATGGCCTCGATCGCGCCGGCAGCTCCGAACATATGCCCGAGCATCGACTTGGTCGACGAGATCGCCATCTCGTACGCGTGGTCGCCGAAGACCTCCTTGATCGCCTGCGTCTCGGCCAGATCGCCGAGCGGCGTCCCGGTCCCGTGGGCGTTGATGTAGTCGACCTGACCCGGATCGACCCCGGCACGGTCGAGCGCCGCGCGCATCATCGACACGACGCCGCCGAACTCCGGGTCGGGCTGGAGCATGTGGTGCGCGTCGTTGGAGGCGCCGTAGCCGAGCACCTCCGCGTACACGCGGGCCCCACGTGCGCGCGCGGCCTCGAGCTCCTCGAGCACGAAGAGCGCCGCGCCCTCCGCCATGACGAACCCCTCGCGCCGCGCGTCGAACGGGCGGGCGGCTTTGGCCGGGTCGCCGTCTCCGACGGCGAGCCCGCGCATGGAGCAGAACCCCGCGAGGATCAGCGGGTGGATGCAGCCCTCGGTCCCGCCGGCGATGACGGCGTCGGCGTCGCCGCGACGGACCAGCTCGGCCGCCTCGCCGAGCGCGTGGGAGCCGGTGGCGCAGGCGGAAACGACCGCGTAGTTGGGACCACGGAAGCCGAGCTCGATCGCGAGCTGACCACTCGCCGAGTCGACGAGCACGTTGGCGAGGAAGGTCGGGGAGACGCGGTCGGGGCCGCGCTCGCGCAGGACGTCGTGCTGGCGCATGAGCTCGTTGAAGCCACCGATGCAGTTGCCGACGATCACGCCCAG
>DAITAN010000207.1:0-5007 GCA_036824235.1 Gaiellaceae bacterium
CACCTGCACGCGGTCGACCAGGCCGGCGGCCATCAGCGCGCGGTTCAATGACAGGCTGCCGTGCGAGCGCAACGGCACCTCGGACTCCTCCTTGAGCCGGGCGACGACGTCGACGGCGTCGCCGCTCACGACGGTCGCGTTCGGCCAGTCGAGGGGGCCTTCCAGCGTCGTCGACACGACCGTTGCCGGCAGGCTCCTCATCCGGGTGACCCATGGGTCACGCGCTTCGGACTCCTCGGTGCTCGAAGCCAGCATCCGCGCGAATGCCCGATACGTGTTGGCCCCGAAGACCATCCGCTGCTCCGGGCCGTACAAGGCAAGGCGGTGGTCGAGCAACTCGGGGCCTTGTTTGCCCCAGTAGCCGGTCCAGTTGGCGCTGGCCGCGCCGTAGCCGTCGAGGCTGGAAAAGACGTCGAAGGTGTAGGTAGCGGTCATGTCGATCTCCTCGAGTGCGGTTGATAGGTGTGACCCCGATGAAACCGATCCGTCTCGTGTGAAAGCCGGTCATTGGCGGGTGCCAGGCTGTTGGTCGTTCAATATGACCGGACCGCCGCACCGATCTCATCGGTCGCAGCAGAGTCCGGCGGTCGACGGGCGCGGTGCGCGGCGACCCGGCAGGCCACGTCGCAAAACCGCCGGTCCGCTCGGGAGGGGCCGAGCGTCCGCTCGCAGTTCTCGCAGCGGCGTTCGAGCGCGACCGTCACGGATTCCAGGCTAGCCGCCGCCGCCTTCCGCACGCGTTCCGGCTCCGTTCCCCGAGCCTTCAGTGGTTCCGGTAGCTGGTGGCGAACGCCCACGCTGGATGCTCGCGGCCCAGGAGCGGGTGGTGCTTATCCCATTCGAGCGGAGCAAGGCGTGTCGGTGGCTTCAACGAAATCGCCGCCTCCCGGATGCTGAATCCCCAACTGAATCCGAGGATCGCACGCGTCTCGCGCCTGTCGGCCTCCATCGGGACAAAGCACAGGAAAGTCTCGGCGCTCCAATCCAGATCCTCGCGTGAAGGGCGTGCCGGGGCGTCGAAGAGAACCGGTGCAAAGCCGAAGAAGCAGAAGGGGTGAGCGGATGGACCAAGCGGCTCGAATGGATCCATCTCGAACTCCTTCCACGCACCTGCGCCATCTGTCGAGCGCACGAGTTGCACCCATCCCATAGCCGCTTTGTATCCCTCTCCAGCGTAAGTGACGGTAGCGGTGCAGACCGGGAAATCCCTCGCGAACGGTGGTTTGGCAAGCGACTCGGGATTCGTGTTGGGTTCGACCTCGACCTCGACTGATCCGGAAGCATCGTGTAACCGGAAATCCAGGCGCACGCTCCCACCCTAGCGCCGCCGCCCTTCCGCAAGCCCGCATGATCAGGGGCCGGAGCCGTAACGCGCAAACACGAGCACGGCTCTTTTCCGCGAGATCCGTCCCCTCCGGGAGATCTGAGTTCGCGCTGAGGGGGGTGTGTCCCGCCCTCCCTCAGCGCGGGCGCGTCGACGAGTGCGTCCCACCGTTTGGCGCGTGCGAGTTGACTGACCGCTCGCCCTTGTTGTGGCGCTTTAGGTGGTACATCCTGTTGCTCCTCCATCCCTTAGGAACGGGGAGTGCGTCGCCGTGGGCGACGTGTGTGAAAGGAGAGCCGTGAGCTCTGAAGACCGCAGTCGCCGGCCGAACATCCTTCTGGTGATGACCGATCAGCTGCGCTATCCGCCGTCGTATGAGTCGGAAGAACTGCAGCAGTTTCGCCGCAGCCAGTTCACCGGGGAGGAGAGTCTGCGCTCGAGCGGTGTCTCGTTCCGTCGCCATTACACGATGTCAGCGGCGTGCGCGCCGAGCCGAGCCTCGTTCTTGACCGGCCACTACCCCTCGTTACACGGTGTCACGCAGACGGACGGGCTGGCAAAAAGCGCCGATAGCGCCGACATGTTCTGGCTCGCGCCGGATACGGTGCCGACCCTCGGCGACTGGTTCCGCGCCGGCGGCTACCGCGCCTTCTACAAGGGCAAGTGGCACCTCTCGCACCCCCACCTCGACGACCCCGACGGCGAGGGCTTCCTCAATTCGATCGAAGACGACGGGACGCAGATCCCAGCGAACATCGCCGCATACCTCGAAGCGGACCTGCTCGATGAATGGGGGTTCTCGGAGTGGGTCGGGCCCGAGCCTCACGGGCTCGGCAAGCGCAACACCGCGACGGTCAAGGATGCCTTCACGGCCGACGAGACGGTCGCGTTGCTCGAACGACTGGACACGGAGGAGAGCGACCAGCCCTGGCTGACCGTTTGCTCGTTCCTGAACCCGCACGACATCGCCATCTTCGGATTGATCGCGCTCATGCAGGGGCTGCGCTATGACACCGGCGACATCCCTGAGGTCGCCAACGCGCCGACGCACGACGAGGACCTGTCGACCAAGCCCGCCTGCCAGCAGAGCTACGTCGATGCGTGGAGGAAGATGCTCGCGCCGCAGCCCTGGATCGAGCTGCACCGAAAGTTCTACTACCAGCTACAGGGCACCGTCGACGCGGAGCTGGCGAAGGTGCTTGATGCGCTACGAGCCACGAAGGCCTACGAGAACACGATCGTGATCTTCAGCTCCGACCACGGCGACATGCTCGGCGCTCACGGCGGCATGCACCAGAAATGGCACAACGCCTACGAGGAGACCACGCACGTGCCATTCCTCGTCTCCAGCCCCCTGATCGGCGGAGGCCAGCGCGAGATCGACGCGCTGACGAGCCACGCCGACCTGCTTCCCACCCTCCTTGGCTTCGCAGGGATCGACCAAGCCGAGGCGTTGAAGCGTGTCTCAGTCGGCCACACGGAGGCGCGGCCGCTCGTGGGGCGCGACCTCTCCGGTGTGATCCTTGGCAGCGAACCGGATCCGCCCTCGGATCCCCTCTTGTATGTGACGGACGATGAGATCAGCGAGGGCAGCGCCAAACCGGGCAGCCCCTTCCAGCGCCTTGCGATGAAGCTCAAGAGGTACTCGGTGATCGTGCAGCCGAATCACATCGAGACGGTCGTCGCGGAGGTCGAGGTCGACGGTGCGCCCCATCTCGTCAAGTTCTCTCGCTACCACGACAACCAGCAGTTCTGGACCGTGCCCGGCGAGCGCGACGAACGGCTGCGCGGCAGGAAGACGATCACGGTCAGCGAGCCAGAGCCCGACGAGTACGAGCTCTACGACCTCACCCTCGACCCATTGGAAGAACGGAACCTCGCGCACCCTTCCAATACGACCGACGACTCGCGGCGGCTGCAGGAGACGATGTTCGAACTGCTCGCCAAGCAGCTGAGCGAGAAGCGTCTGGTGCCTCGCGCCGGAGAGCTGCCCGGCTATCGCTCGCCGCACGAGGCTGCCAGGGTTGTAGGCGACTAATCGAGGACGTTCCCGCCGCGTCGCGATCTGGATCGCTGAGCAGGCGAACGGGGTCGTCCCGAAGTTCGAGCGGGTGACCGTAAGCCACCGCCTGACGGGATCGTGATCGAGGGGGACGACGTGACCGACTAGAGCGCGGGGACGTGGACAAGATCGTGATCATGAACCGGACCCGCATGGCAGCCATCCTGCTCTCCATCGAGGAGTACGCCCGCCTCACCCGGCGACAGGATGCTGAAACTCCTCAGTAACCGTCTGACCCGCCTCGGGCGCTACTAGAGCTTCTGAGAGAGCGCCCGGGCCGCGGGCGAGCGTAGTAGGACGCTCCGTCCACGGCCCGATTCTGACGGAGGGGACAGATTCTCGAAGGACAGCGGTGGGGACAGCGGTCCACGAGCTTGTCCGCGCTCTCCGGAACGCATGAACCGCTCTGCTGAGCGGCTCTCGCGTACGTAGGGCAGAAAGGTGGGGGAGGTAGGATTCGAACCTACGAAGGCTGAGCCAACGGGTTTACAGCCCGTCCCCTTTGGCCACTCGGGAACTCCCCCGCGGGGTGCGTAAGTGTAGCCGAGCGGCCTCATCCCCCCTTTGAGCTAAAGCGCCGCTCGCGAGCGCCGATGGACACGGTCGGCGTCATGAATCTCGACGAACTGCTGGCACGCGTCATCGACGCGGGAGGAAGCGATCTGCACCTCAAGGTGTCGTCTCCGGCCATGGTCCGGGTGGACGGCGACCTCGAGCCGCTCGAGCAGCGCCTCCTCACCGAATCCGACCTGGAGACCGTCCTGCTGCTCGTCACCGACCGCTCGCCCGCCAAGCGCGAGCAGTTCCTAGAGACGGGCGACCTCGACACTTCGTATCTCGCCGACGGAATCGGGCGCTTCCGCGTCAACGGGTTCCGCCAGCGCGGGTCGATCTCGTTCGCCTTCCGCTTCGTCCCCAAGGAGATCCCGAGCTTCGAACGGCTCGGCCTCCCGGAGGGCGTTGCCAACCTGGCCCAGGAGCACCGCGGCCTCGTCCTGGTGACGGGCGCGACCGGCTCGGGCAAGTCGACGTCGCTCGCGGCGATGCTCAGCTGGATCAACCGCAACCGGAAGTGCCACATCGTCACGATCGAGGATCCGATCGAGTTCATCCACGACGACTGGGCTTCGATCGTGAACCAGCGTGAGGTCGGGCTCGACACCGAGTCCTTCAAGCAGGCCCTCCGTCGCGTGCTGCGCCAGGACCCCGACGTCATCCTCATCGGCGAGCTCCGCGACGAGGAGACGACGCAGACCGCCCTTCAGGCGGCCGAGTCGGGCCACCTGGTCTTCTCCACGCTGCACACGCTCGACGCGGCCGAGACGGTTGGCCGACTCGTCGAGTTCTACCCGCCCCAGAAGCAGATGATGGTGCGCGAGATCCTCGCGGGAGTCCTCCGCGGGGTCGTCAGCCAGCGCCTCCTTCCGCGCAAGGAAGGCGGCCGGGTCGCGGCCATCGAGGTGATGGTGAACACCGCCCGCATCGCGGACCTGATCCGCGAGCCCGAGAAGACCCACGGCATCACCGAGGCGATCGAGGACGGCGGTTACCATCACATGCAGAGCTTTTCCCAGCACCTCGTCCAGCTCGTGACCGACGAAGTCGTCGAGCTCGATGTCGC
>DAITAN010000208.1:0-4982 GCA_036824235.1 Gaiellaceae bacterium
GTCGGCTGGCTGTACGCCGGCGCGATCCTCACCGCCGTGTGCTGGCGCGAGGTCGTCGCGCCACCGATGAGGAGCGGCAGGTCGAGCCCGCGCCGCTCCATCTCCTTCGCCACGTGCACCATCTCGTCGAGCGACGGCGTGATCAGCCCGGAGAGCCCGACGACGTTGCAGCCCTCCTCTTCGGCCGTGTCGAGAATCCGCTCGGCCGTCACCATCACGCCGAGGTCGATGACCTCGTAGTTGTTACAGCCGAGCACGACGCCGACGATGTTCTTGCCGATGTCGTGGACGTCGCCCTTGACGGTGGCGAGCACGATCTTGCCGCGCTCGCGGGCGCCGTTGCCTGCCGCCGCTTTCTCGGCCTCCATGTAGGGCTCCAGGTAGGCGACGGCCCGCTTCATGGCTCGTGCGCTCTTCACGACCTGCGGGAGGAACATGCGCCCCGAGCCGAAGAGGTCGCCGACGATCGACATGCCGTCCATGAGCGGGCCCTCGATGACGTCGAGCGGGCGAGGGAGCTGTTGCCGCGCCTCCTCCGTGTCCTCCTCGATGAAGTCGACGATCCCGTGGATGAGCGCGTGGGCGAGCCGCTTCCCGACGGGCGCTTCGCGCCAGGAGAGGTCGAGCTCGCGCTTCGTCCCCTCCCCCTTGACCGTGCCGGCGAAGGTGACCATGCGCTCGGTCGCGTCGGGGCGGCGGTTGAAGACGATGTCGTCGACGTGCTCGAGGAGGTCCGGCGGGATGTCCTCGTACACGGCGAGCTGGCCGGCGTTGACGATGCCCATGTCGAGGCCGGCCTGGATCGCGTGGTAGAGGAAGACCGAGTGGATCGCCTCGCGGACGACCTCGTTCCCGCGGAACGAGAAGGAGAGGTTCGAGACGCCGCCGGAGATCTTGGCGCCCGGGCAGCGCTCCTTGATGCGCGGCACGGCGTCGATGAACGCCTTGGCGAAGTCGGCGTGCTCCTCCATGCCGGTGGCGATGGCGAGAATGTTCGGGTCGAAGACGATGTCGTCGGGCTTGAAGCCCACCTCGTCCACCAGCAGGCGGTACGCGCGCTCGCAGATCTCCACCTTGCGGTCGGCCGTGTCCGCCTGGCCCTGCTCGTCGAAGGCCATCACGACGGCCCCGGCGCCGTAGCGGCGCACCGTGCGCGCCTTGGCGAGGAAGTCTTCCTCGCCCTCCTTGAGGCTGATCGAGTTGACGACGCCCTTGCCCTGCACGCACTTGAGCCCGGCCTCGATTACCGACCAGCGTGAGCTGTCGACCATGATCGGCAGGCGCGCGACCTCGGGCTCGGTCGCCACGAGGTTGAGGAACCGCGTCATGGCCGCCTCGGAGTCGAGGAGGTCGGCGTCCATGTTGACGTCGAGGATGTTCGCCCCGCCTCGGACCTGGTCGAGCGCGACGTCGAGCGCTCCCTGGAAGTCGTCGGACTCGATCAGGCGCCGGAAGCGCGCGGAGCCGGTCACGTTTGTGCGCTCCCCGACCATGACGAAGTTGGTGTCTTCGGCGAACGCGAACGGCTCGAGGCCGCTGAAGCGCGTCAGGGGGCGGTGCTCGGGAACCTCGCGCGGCGGCAGCCCCTCGACCGCTGCGGCGATGGCACTGGTGTGGTCGGGGGTCGTCCCGCAGCAGCCGCCGACCACGTTGACGAGGCCGCTCTCCGCGAACTCCCGCAGCAGCGCGCTCGTCGTCTCCGGACCCTCTTCGTAATCGCCGAAGGGGTTCGGAAGGCCCGCATTCGGGTGCACGCTCGTGTAGCAGTCCGCGAGGCGCGCGAGCTCCTCGACGTGCTGGCGGATCTCCTTCGCCCCGAGCGAGCAGTTGACGCCGACGATGAACGGATCCGCGTGCTCGATCGACGCCCAGAACGCCTCCAGCGTCTGGCCCGAGAGCGTGCGGCCGGAGAGGTCGACGATCGTGACCGAGATCCAGAGGGGCAGGTCGATCCCCTTCTCGTCCAGCACGTCGCGACACGCGGCGATCGCCGCCTTCGCGTTCAGCGTGTCGAAGATCGTCTCGATGAGGAGGAGGTCGACGCCGCCGTCCACGAGGCCGCGCACCTGCTCGGCGTAGCTCTCGCGCACGTAGTCGAACGTGACCGCGCGGTAGGCGGGGTCGTCGACCTTGGGCGAGAGCGAGAGCGTCTGGTTCAATGGCCCGAGCGAGCCGGCGACGAAGCGGCGCCCGTCCGTATGCTCGTCGCAGGCCTGCCGCGCGAGCCGCGCGCCCTCGAGGTTCAGGTCGTAGACGACGTCCTCGAGGCCATAGTCCGCCTGACCGATCGACGTGGCCGTGAACGTGTTCGTCGTCGTGATGTCCGCGCCGGCCTCGAGGTAGGCGCGATGGATGTCGAGGATGACGTCGGGACGGGTCAAGTTGAGGAGGTCGGGATCGCCGGCCACCTCGCGCGGATGGTCGCGAAAGCGCTCGCCGCGGTAGTCCGCGTCCTTGAGGCCCTTCCCCTGCAGCATCGTTCCCCATGCCCCGTCGAGCACGAGGATCCGCTGCGCGAGCAGTTCGCGCAGGACGGCGGTCGGAGAGGCTGTTGTCGTCGCCATGGATCAATTGTGCCGCGCGCGGCACGGAGAGCGCGTGTTTCGGCACGAACCGCGCGCCACGCGAGCGTTTTCCGGAGCTACGCTCAAAGCGGAGGGAGGCCCGCGGCCGGCCCCTCGGAATCGGCGGGAAAGGCCACGGCCACTCGGTCCGAGGACGTGTCCTGGGTAGCCGGGCTAGTCGCGGCCCGCGACGGCGAGTTTGTTCTCGGCGTGGCGCAGGCGCTGCTCGACCCGCCAGCGGTCGTGCTCCTCATCGCCGGCGTCGATCTTCTCGAGGAGCGCCTTGGCCTCCTCGGCCTCGCGGCGCGCCTCCTCGATGTCGATCTCCTCGGCGCGGACAGCGTCGTCGACGAGCACGAGGGCCCGGTCCTGCTGCACCTTGAAGTAGCCGGGTCCGGCGGCGAACGCCTGCCACTGGCCGTCCGACTTCACGCGGATCTCGCCGGCCTTGAGCATGGCGACGAGGGGCGCGTGGCGCGCTAGCACGCCGATCTCACCCGCGGCGCCGGGGACGATCAGCATCTCCGCCTCGCCCTCGAACGCCGCACCCTCGGGCGTGACGAGGGAGAGGTCGAAGGTCCTCTGCGTGCCGTCCTGGGCCATGCCGACTCAGCTCAGACGGCGGCCGGCTCGGGCTCGCGCTCTTCTGAGGCCTCCGGCTCGTCCGGCGGCTCTTCCTGAGCCTGCTCCTCGTCGCCGGACAGCTCGCGGCCCTTGGCGACGGCCTCCTCGATCGTGCCAACCATGTAGAAGGCCTGCTCGGAAAGGTCGTCGTGCTTGCCCTCGATGATCTCCTTGAAGCCCTTGATCGTGTCCTCGAGCTTGACGTACGTGCCCGGGGAGCCCGTGAAGGCCTCGGCGACGAAGAACGGCTGCGAAAGGAAGCGCTGCACCTTGCGCGCGCGCTGCACGGTGAGCTTGTCCTCGTCCGAGAGCTCGTCCATGCCGAGGATGGCGATGATGTCCTGGAGCTCGCGGTAGCGCTGCAGGATCTCCTGGACGCGCGTCGTCGTCTCGTAGTGCTCCTCGCCGACGATGTCGGGCTGGAGCGCGCGCGAGAACGAGTCGAGCGGGTCGACAGCCGGGTAGATCGCCTGTTCCGCGATCGAGCGCGAGAGCACCGTCGTCGCGTCGAGGTGGGCGAACGTGTTGGCGGGCGCCGGGTCGGTGAGGTCGTCCGCGGGCACGTAGATCGCCTGAACGGACGTGACCGAGCCCTTGCGGGTCGAGGTGATCCGCTCCTGGAGCTGCCCCATCTCGGTGGCGAGCGTCGGCTGGTAGCCGACCGCCGAAGGCATGCGACCGAGGAGCGCCGAGACCTCGGAGCCAGCCTGCACGAAGCGGAAGATGTTGTCGATGAAGAGGAGGACGTCCTGGCCCTGCTCGCGGAAGTACTCGGCCATCGTCAGCCCGGACAGGGCCACGCGTAGACGCGCGCCCGGCGGCTCGTTCATCTGGCCGAAGACGAGCGCGGTCTTCTCGATCACTCCGGACTCCGTCATCTCGATCCAGAGATCGTTGCCCTCGCGCGAGCGCTCGCCGACGCCCGAGAACACCGACAGCCCCTCGTGCTCGGCCGCGATGTTGCGGATCAGCTCCTGGATGAGCACCGTCTTGCCGACGCCGGCGCCCCCGAAGAGGCCGACCTTGCCGCCCTTCACGTACGGGGCGAGGAGGTCGATGACCTTGATCCCGGTCTCGAAGATCTCGACGCTCGGCTCGAGCTCGTCGAAGGCGGGAGCGGGACGGTGAATCGGCCAGCGCTCGGACTTGACGGCTCCGCCGTCGTCGATCGGCTCGCCGAGGACGTTGAAAAGGCGACCGAGGGTCACCTCGCCCACGGGCACCGAGATCGGCGCGCCGGTGTCCTGCACCTCGGCGCCGCGCGGAATGCCGTCGGTCGAGTCCATCGCAACTGCGCGCACCCGGTCGTTCCCGAGGTGCTGCTGCACTTCTGCGACGAGGAAGCCCGCGGCATGCTCGTCGGTCTCGGCGACCTCGACACGCAGCGCGTTGTAGATGGCCGGCAGATCGCCGTGGAAGACGGCGTCGATGACGACGCCCTTGATCTCGACGACCCTGCCGACGTTCTTCGAGTCCGTGTCCCTGGCCATGAATCTCCTGGATGATCGCGTGAAAGGACGGCCGATCGCTCGGCCACGGAGAGTCTATCCAAGGCCCGGCGCCGATCCCGCCGGTCTACCGCGCTCTAGATAACGCCTTCGGGCGGGTTGCGCGGAGTCGCCGGGGTCGGAACCGGCGTCATGAAGCGGGCCCGCGGAATGTCGCGCAGGTTGTTGGCGTCGCGCGACAGGAAGCTGACCTGCGACGGCGACTCGCTCGGCACCTGCTGGCCCGGGCGCTCCACGAACGAGCCGACGAGCGCGCCGAGCGCGAGCGCGGCGGCGGCGACCATTG
>DAITAN010000209.1:0-4974 GCA_036824235.1 Gaiellaceae bacterium
CGCGGCAAGGTCATCAACTCGGAGAAGAACCGCATCAACAAGGTGCTCTCGAACACCGAGATCCAGTCGATCATCACTGCGGCCGGGACGGGATTCGGTGAGGAGTTCGACCTCGAGAAGCTTCGCTATCACCGCATCATCGTCATGACCGACGCCGACGTGGACGGGTCGCACATCCGCACGCTGATCCTCACGTTCCTCTACCGGCAAATGCCCGAGCTCGTCGAGAACGGACACATCTTCATCGCCGTCCCGCCTCTCTATCGCGTGAAGCTCGGGAGCCAGGAGCTCTACATCGAGAAGGAGTCTCTCTTCGAAGAGCTTCTCGTCCGGGAGCGCATCAAGGACATGGAGGTCACCGACCGGGAGGGCGAGCCCTACAAGCTCACCGAAGCCCGCTGGGGGCGCTTCACCAAGGCGCTGTACGAGTTCGACGGCTGGTCGGCGAAGCTCAACGCCGAGTACCCGCAGGCCGCCGGCTTCGTCGTCAAGCACCGCTTCATCGAGCTGCCGATCGAGGCGCCCGCCGACGCGATTCAGGCGCTTCCCGACCTGTCGCGCAATGGCTACGAGCTCGAGAGCGTCGAGCCGAAGAAAGCAGAGACGCTCCGCATCAGGGTGATCGAGCGCGCGACGAGCGCCGCCCATCACGTCGATCTGTCCGAGAGCCTCTTCGCCTCGGGGTCCTTCGGCAGCCTGCAGCGCGCTTACTCGAAGGTGACCGGTGTCGTCGGCTTCCCGCCCTTCCGCATCGTCTCGGGCAAGAAAGAGAGGCGGGCGGAGACGTTCGACGAGCTGCGCCGCGCGGCCATCGACCTGGCCAAGGAGGGCATCCAGGTGAGCCGCTTCAAGGGTCTCGGCGAGATGAACCCGTCGGAGCTCTGGGACACGACCATGGATCCCGCGCGGCGGATGCTCGTGCGGGTGGAGGTCGAGGACGCCTCGAACGCCGACAGGATCTTCTCCATGCTGATGGGTGACCAGGTCGAGCCCAGGCGCGAGTTCATCGAGCAGAACGCGAAAGACGTGAGGTTCCTCGATGTGTAGGTCGCTCGGGACGGTTTTGAAGGAGGGGGCCCACGGGGGAACCACGGGTTCCCCCGTGTTAGATGTGAGGTTCCTCGATGTCTAGCGTCGAACCGCTCGGCGCGGGTCGCATCGAAGCGCGCGAGCTCGAGCAGGAGATGCGTTCGAGCTTCCTCGACTACGCGATGAGCGTGATCGTGGCGCGCGCGCTGCCCGACGTGCGCGACGGGCTCAAGCCGGTGCACCGCCGTGTCCTCTTCGGCATGAACGAGGCCGGCATGCAGCCGAACCGGCCGTACAAGAAATGCGCGCGAATCGTCGGCGACGTGATGGGCTCGTACCACCCGCACGGCGACACGGCGATCTACGACACCCTCGTGCGCCTCGCGCAGCCGTTCTCTCTGCGCTACCCACTCGTGGACGGCCAGGGCAACTTCGGAAACATCGACGACTACCCGGCAGCCGCGATGCGGTACACGGAGTGCCGACTCGCGCGCCTCGCGACCGAGATGCTGCGGGACATCGAGGCCGATACGGTCGACTTCGTCCCCAACTACGACGAGTCGCGGAAAGAGCCCTCCGTTCTCCCGGCGCGCTTCCCGAACCTGCTCGTGAACGGCTCCTCGGGCATCGCGGTCGGGATGGCGACGAACATCCCGCCGCACAATCTCTCCGAGGTCATCGACGGTGTCGTCGCGATGATCGACGACCCCGAGATCGACGTCGAGGGGCTCAGCCGCCACATCAAGGGCCCCGACTTCCCGACGAGTGCGATCATCGTCGGCCGCAGCGGGATCAGGGACGCGTACCGCTCGGGCCGCGGCCGCGTCGTCATGCGCGCGCGCGCCCATGTCGAGGAGCTGCGCGGAGGCCGGACGGCGGTCGTCGTGAACGAGCTTCCATACGGCGTCAAGAAGGGCGGCGACACGGGCGTCATCAAGAAGATCGCCGACCTCGTCAACGACAAGGTCCTGACGGAGGTCGCCGACATCCGCGACCTCTCGGACAAGAGCGGGATGCGCATCGAGGTGCACCTGAAGCGCGACTGCGTCCCTCAGGTAGTCCTGAACAAGCTCTACAAGCACACGCCGCTCCAGACGACCTTCGGCTACAACGCGGTCGCGCTGGTCGAGGGCGTGCCGCGGACGCTCTCACTGCTCGAGATGGTCCGCCACTACCTCGACTTCCAGCGCGAGGTCGTCACCCGCCGATCCAAGTACGAGCTGCGCAAGGCCGAAGAGCGGGCCCACGTCCTCGAGGGCTACCTCATCGCCCTCGAGAACCTCGACGCTGTCATCGCGCTCATCCGCGCCTCCGCCGACCCCGACGCGGCGCGCCAGGGCCTCCAGGAGACGTTCGGGCTCTCGGAGATCCAGGCGCAGGCGATCCTCGACCTTCGCCTCCAGCGTCTCACCGGCCTGGAGCGGAAGCGGATCGAGGACGAGTATGCCGACCTCCAGGAGCGCATCGCGGAGCTGCGTTCGATCCTCTCCGACGAGGCCAAGATCGACGGCCTCATCCGCGACGAGCTGCTGGAGATCAAGCAGATCTACGGGCGCCAGGACGAACGGCGCACGGAGATCGTGGCGGCCGAGGAGGAGCTCGAGCTCGAGGACCTCATCGCCGAGGAGGACATGGTCGTCGCCGTGACGCGGTCCGGCTACATCAAGCGCCTGCCGGTGGACACCTACCGCGAGCAGCGCCGCGGCGGAATCGGCGTGATGGGCATGGACTTGAAGGAGGACGACTACATCCAGCACCTCGTCGTCGCCTCCACGCACGACTACCTGCTCTTCTTCACCTCGGTCGGGAAGATCTATCGCCTCAAGGTGCACGAGCTCCCGCTCGGCAGCCGGCAGTCGAAGGGCCGCGCGATCGTCAACCTGCTGCCGCTGGCGCAGGGCGAGTCGGTGCGGACGCTCATCGCCACGCGCGAGTTCAAAGAGGCCGAGTACCTCGTCCTGGCGACGAAGAAGGGTACGGTCAAGAAGACGCGCTTCGCCGAGTACAACACGCCGCTCAAGGCCGACGGCATCATCGCGATCAAGCTTCGAGACGATGACGAGTTGGTGGCGGTGCTCCACTCGTCGGGCGAGGACGACATCCTCATGGTCTCTCGCAAGGGCCAGGCGATCCGCTTCCACGAGAAGGAGGCTCGGCCGATGGGTCGGGCGACCGAGGGCGTGCGCGGCATGCGCCTGCGGTCGGGCGACGAGGTCATCGCTGCCACGATCGCGCGCAACGACGCCGACCTTCTCGTCGTGACAGAGAACGGCTTCGGCAAGCGCACGCGGATCGACCAGTACCCCACGAAGGGCCGTGGGGGCCTCGGGGTCAAGACGGTGCAGCTGACGGAGGCCCGTGGTCAGCTCGCCGGCTCGCAGGTCGTCCTCGAGGGCGACACGGTGATGCTCATCTCCACCGGCGGGACGGTCATCCGGGTGCCGAGCGTCGGCATCAAGCGCAGCGGGCGGTCAACGCAGGGCGTGATCGTCATGCGCCTCCGCGACGGCGAGCAGGTCTCGACGCTTACCGGCGTGGTCGAGCAGGAGAACGGCGACCTTCCGGAGGGCATGGAAGGCGAGATGCCGGTCGTGGTGGACGCCGAGGGCGAAGAGTCGGCTGGGGAAGAGCTCACCGGGGATGAGTCCGTAGAGGACGAGCCCGCAGAGGACGACGAGCCGGCCGACGACGAGACCGAGCCGGCCGCCTAGGCGGCATGCCTCCAGCACGTCGCCCGGAGGAGCTGCTCGAGCCGGTCGACGTCGTCCGCCACCTCCGTAAGCTCGACCTCTCGCTCGGCCAGGTCTGCCGGGTTGCGGGCGTGACGAAGATGCAGCTCGATTACTGGACGACGAAGGCCCGGATCCCCACGAAGGGCAAGAAGCAGCGCCTCTACGACCTCGACGCGGTCGAGACGGTCATGCTCATCAAGCAGGGGAAGGACAAGGGCCTCTCGCTCCAGGCGGCCATCGAAGCCGCGCAGCGCTTCAAGGCCGGCCGCTCGCCCCGCATCCCTCGCCGGAACTAGGACTCGCGCAGGACGCCCGCCGCCGACTCGGGCGCCAGCGTGTTCACGAAGTAGCCGGCCCCGAGCTCGATGCCGGCCAGGACGCCGAGGC
The DNA here is from genome assembly GCA_036824235.1 of Gaiellaceae bacterium. Classification (GTDB taxonomy): domain Bacteria; phylum Actinomycetota; class Thermoleophilia; order Gaiellales; family Gaiellaceae; genus JAIBJN01. Next base: position 4,149 of record DAITAN010000209.1, read on the forward strand.
GCGGGAGGATCTCGAGGTGCCAGTGCCCGCCGGCGTGGAGCCAGATGTTGAGGGCCACGGCTCCCTCGGCGACCCGGAGTCGGCGCACGCCTTCCGCCGCGAGCACGAGGGCGGCTGCGAGCCGGCTGCTCGTGAAGGGATCCTTTTCGCACGCGAGCGGGGCGGCCAGCATCTCGTAGGGCTGACGGCCGGCGAAGGGGCAGAGCAGGATCACCCCGTCGCGCTCGTCGACAAGGCGCATCCTCTGTGAGCGCTCCTCCTCGAGGACCTCGCAGAGAACGCAGCCGCCGGAGGCCGTCAGCAGCGCGTGCTCCTGCGCGACGAGCGGCGGCACTTCCTCGAGCCACACGAGCTGGGAGTGGCTGTGCGGCAGGCTTGCACCGGCGCCGGCGCCCTCGTTGACGAGCGCATGCACGTACGGAAAGCCGCTCTCTCGTGCCGCTTCCGCGCGGGCCTGCCAGGCCTCGGCGACGAGCCCGAGCTCGCGCACGCCCAGGTCGGCGAGCGTGCGGACGTGGCGGGGCGAGTGGACGACAACCTCCTGTCGCCCGACGGCGGCCCGGCGAGCGAGCAGTGTGTCCGGACGGTCGCCGTCCCGCGGCCAGGGCCCGAAGGCCGGAAACTTGTTGGGAACGACGCGCACGCGCCACCCGGGCGTGTCGGGCGGTCGACCTGGCGGCCCGATGGCGAACGTCTCCGGTGGCGTCGCCGTCTCCCGGCCCTCGTCGAACGGGCAGCCGACAGGGTCGTCGTCGGCGTCCTGGCCGGCTGCGCGGGGAGCGCCGGGGCGTCGTGCCCGCGAAGGTGCGACCACCACCCAACGCCC
>DAITAN010000210.1:0-4972 GCA_036824235.1 Gaiellaceae bacterium
CGTCACGATCGACTTCGAGCACCCCGGGCTCTTCGGCGGCCTCGTCGCCTCGGGCGCGACGCTGCGGATCGCCAACATTCGCGACCTGCGGGCGGCCGACGTCCTGCCCGCGCTGGAGGCTGAGATCACGCCGAGAACGCGCCTCGTCGCCGTCTCGCACGTTTCCTGGCTCACGGGCGTCGTCCTGCCGGTTGCCGAGCTCGCGGGCCGCGGGTTCCCGCTCCTCGTCGACGGCGCGCAGGCCGCGGGGACAATTCCGGTCGACGTCCGGGAGCTGGGGTGCGACTTCTACACGGTGTCCGCGCAGAAGTGGCTCCTCGGCCCTGCGGCGACGGGCGCGCTCCACGTTCATCCGGACCGCGTCGAGGACAGCCGGGTCGCCTTTCCGTCCTACTTCTCCTGGCAGCTACCGAAGTACGAGCTGGTCGAGGGCGCGCGGCGCTTCGAGGGCTCGTGGACGCCGGTGGCCTCGGTCGCGGGGATGCTCGCGTCGTTTGCCTTCATGGCCGAGGCCGGGGAGGAGCGGTACACCCACGCCCGTGAGGCCGCCGTGCGCTGCCGGGAGCTCTTGCTCGAGCAGGGCGCCGACGTGGTCACCGAGCCCGGGCAGGCAACGCTCGTTTCCTGGCGCGCCGCCGAGCCGGAGGCGCTCGTGGCCGGCCTTGCGGAGAGCGGCGTCGTCGTGCGCGATCTCCCGGGCACGGGTCTCGTCCGCGCATCCTGTGGGTTCTGGACGAGCGAGAACGATCTGGAACGACTCGTTCGAGGGCTTTAGCCCGGCCGAAACAGCGCCGAAGCCGTCCATATGCCGCAGGTCCTCCGGGCTTGTCTGCTCACCGGGGCGCTGCTGCTGGCCGGATGCGGCTTCGGAACCAGCGCGCCGCGCGAAGCCGCTCCGAAGGAGCCGGTCACGCGCGCGCAGCTTGCAGCAATGGTGCTTCCGAAGGCGAAGCTCGGGCAGTCCGTGAAGGGCCTGACCCTGTATGCAGGCTCAGGTTTCGAGACCAACGCGAAGTACGCCTCGTCGACGCTCGACCCGAGCGACACCGCGGGGTCGTTGACGTCGAGTGGCCGGGTCCTCGGCTACGACCGCACGTACGAGACTCGGCAGGCTGTCTCGCGCAAGGCCCGCGGGACGCTCACCGTCAGCACAGGGGTTGAGCTCCTAGACGACCGCGTCTACGCGACGCAGTACCTCCATGCGCGGCTCAACGACTACGAGCGGCTGAAGGGCGCCGTACGCCCCGGAGTGAAGCTCCGCAACGTGTCCGGCTTCGACGTGGTGGGCATCGGAGAGGACGGTGGCGGGCTGCGCGGGACGTTCGTTCTCACGGGCGTTCTGACCGGCCACGAGACGACCGTCGCGTTCCGGCGGGGCCGCATCGTCGCCTACGCGAGCGTGCTCCGCGCGGACCGGAAGGACGCGCGCCAGGAGGCCATGCGGCTCGCGGCCGCCCTCGACCGGCGCATCCAGGGCGTCCTCTCGGGCGAGATCGCAGTCAAGCCGGAGAAGCCGAAGGCGCCCGACCGTGCCCTCGTCGCGGCCCGGAAGAAACTGCCGGAGATGACGATGGCCGCCGAGGATGTCGGTGCCGACGCGCGCGTCTTCGAGGAGGGAAAAGCGGGCGGCGACGGCTACAGCGCATACCGCCGCAGCTTCCGGGACGTCCGCGTGGGTAGCTCCCATCTCCTCTCCCTCGTCGCCGAAGCGCAGGTCCACGATTCGGTGAGCGGTGCGGAGATAACGATGAAGCTCATGGGAACGCCGGCGGGTCGTCAGATCTTCTCGAAGAGCCTCGTCGAGGGCTTCGCCAACCGGACCGGCGTGCGACCGCTGAACATCCGCGTCAAGCCGATGCGGGATCCCGGGCCCGGGATGAAAGGCATCGTGGTCACCTTCGAGCTCCTCGGCGCGAAGTTCACGAGCGCGTCGATTTTCATGCGGTCGGGCTTCGTCGTCCAGGGCGTCTCCGGCACCTGCCGCCGGGAAGCGTTCGACCCCAACGACCTGAAGCCGCTCGCGCGCCGCGTGCAGACGCGCCTGACGGCCGTCTAGTCCTCGAGCAGCAGCTCGACGACGACCACGTCGCGCCAGACGCCGTCCAGCTGCGCGTGGCGCTCGTAGGTGCCGACCTCGCGGAAGCCGAGCTTGCGGCAGAGCGCGAGGCTCGCCTCGTTCTCCGGGAAGATCCGGCCGACGAGCTTCCAGAAGCCGCGCGAGCGAGCTTCCGTGGCGAGCGCCTCCATCGCGAGCCGCCCGGCGCCTCGCCCGCGCGCCTCGCGGGCGACGTAGACCGAGAAGTCGCCGACGCCGCGGTAGGCCTCGCGGTGCCGCCTGTAGGGCGGAGCCGAGGCCCAGGCGAGAACGTCGCCGCTCTCGCCCTCGACGATCACGAGCGGGAATCCATCGTCGAGCCAGGCGTCGATGTCGGCTGCCGTTCGCTCGCGGGTCTCGAAGGTGGCGAGCCGATCGGCGATGCCGTCGTTGTAGATCCGGGCGACGGCCTCGGCGTCCTCCGGCCGGGTCGGGCGGGAGCGCAGGGACACGGCGGCTAGGCGGCTTCGGTCCGAAGGCCGAGCTGTCCGGCGATCGGGCGCATCGCCGTGACGACGTTCCGGATGTGGTCATCGAGCTCGAGGCCGATGAGCTCGGCTCCGGCATAGACCTCGTCGCGGTGGACGCCGGCCGCGAAGGACGGCTGCTTGAGCTTCTTCTTCACCGACTTCGGCTCGAGCGTCTCGATCCCGTCGGGACGCACCAGCCCGCAGGCGTGGACGAAACCGGCCAGCTCGTCGCAGGCGAAGAGCGTCTTCTTGAGCGGCGTGTCGCGCGGGATCTCCAGGTGCTCGGCGTGCGAGAGCACGGCGTCGACCACCTCCTCCGGCCAGCCCTCCTCTCGCAGGATGGGTGCGCCGTCCTGCGGGTGCTGGTCGAGCGTGGGGTGGATCTCGTAGTCGAAGTCGTGCAGAAGTGCGACCGCACTCCAGAGCTCCTCGTCCTCGCCCAGCTCGCGCGCGTAGAAGGCGACGCAGGCCTCGACGGCCAGCGCATGGCGCAGGAGCGCCTCGCTCGTCGTGTAGCGGGTCAGCGTCTCCCAAGCCCGGTCGCGGGTGACCTCCATAGGGCCGTTTAGGATAGCCTCCTCGGTCGCTTCGGACGCCCGAGCAACGCTGACTTCGTGCCCGAGACCCTTGTCGCAGACACCCTGATGGAGTCCTTCGTGATCGAAGGTCGCCGCTCCCTCCGCGGATCGGTGCGTGCGGCTGGGAACAAGAACGCCGCGCTGCCCATCGTCGCCGCTGCTCTCCTGACCGAAGAGCCCGTGACGCTGACGAACGTCCCGGCGATCAGGGACGTCGAGACCATGCTGGAGCTGGTCGCCGACCTGGGGGTCGAGGTCCAGCGCCAGGGCGACGGGAAGGTGCGCATCGTCGCCGAGGACGTACGCAAGCACGAGCTCGACGCCGAGCTCTGCACGCGGATCCGCGCGTCCATCCTCCTGGCCGGGCCGCTGCTCGCCCGCTGGGGCGAGGCGATCATCCCGCCGCCGGGCGGCGACGTCATCGGCCGTCGCCGGCTCGACACGCACATCCACGCCTTCGCGCGCCTCGGCGCCGAGATCGAGGCCGACCGCCGGCTGCGCATGACGGCGAACGGGCTCGTCGGCGCGTCCATCTTTCTCGACGAGGCCTCCGTGACCGGGACGGAGAACGCCGTCATGGCCGCCGTGCTCGCCGAGGGCGAGACCACGATCACCAATGCCGCCTGCGAGCCGCACGTCCAGGATCTCTGCGACTTCCTCGTCTCGCTCGGCGCGCGCATCGAGGGCATCGGCTCGAACGTCCTCCACGTGAGCGGCGTCGACCGCCTCGCCGGGGGCGAGTGGCATATCTGCCCCGACCACATCGAGGTGGCGAGCTTCGTCGGCCTCGGCGCGGTGACCGAGGGCGAGATCGTCATCGAGGACGTCGTCCACGAGCACCTCACCGGCGTATGGCAGGGGTTCGAGCGGCTGGGGATCGTGTGCCACGCCGAGGGGACGTCCGTGCGCGTGCCCGGTGGCCAGGAGCTGGTCATCAAAGACGACCTCGGCGCGCAGATCCCGAAGATCGAGGACGGGCCCTGGCCGGCGTTCCCGGCCGACCTGACCTCCATCGCCCTCGCGGTCGCGACGCAGGCGACGGGGACGGTCCTGATCTTCGAGAAGATGTTCGAGAACCGCCTCTTCTTCGTGGACAAGCTCGTGAACATGGGGGCGAGGATCATCCTCTGCGACCCGCACCGCGCCGTCGTCAGCGGGCCGGCCCGCCTCTACGGGGAGCGCATGGAGAGCCCCGACATCCGCGCGGGGATGGCGATGCTGATCGCGAGCCTCTGCGCGGAGGGGCGCTCGAAGATCGGCAACATCGGCCAGATCGACAGAGGCTACGAGCGGATCGACGAGCGCCTCCGGGCGCTCGGTGCCAGCATCGAACGGGTGGAGGGATAGGCATGGACAAGCAGGCCGTACGCACCGACCGGGCACCGGCGCCCTTTCAGGGAGCGCCCTACTCGCAGGGCATCGTCGCCGGCGATCTCGTCTTCGTCTCGGGACAGCTCGGCATCGACCCGGCGGCGGGACAGGTCGTCGAGGGCGGCATCGTCGAGCAGACCCAACAGGTGATGAAGAACCTCGCTGCGATCCTCGAAGAGGCGGGCTCGAGCCTCGACAAGGTCCTGATGACGTCGATCTTCCTCATCGAGCTGGACGACTTCCAGCCGATGAACGAGGTCTACGCGAGCCACCTCAGCGAGCCGTACCCTGCGCGCGCCACCGTGGAGATCGCCGCGCTGCCCTCGGGCTGCCGCGTCGAGATCGCGGTCGTCGCGAGCCGCTAGCGACTAGCCGGCGCGGACTGAGCGCCTGTAGGTGGCGAGCGTCGCACCACACCCGCTGCCATACGCACAGTCCCGGCAGAGCATGCTGCTCAC
>DAITAN010000010.1:0-17391 GCA_036824235.1 Gaiellaceae bacterium
TGGATGGGATAACCGCTGAAAGCATCTAAGCGGGAAGCCCACCTCGAGATGAGGCCTCCCATCCCCTCGAGGGAGTAAGGGTCGTGGGAGACCACCACGTTGATAGGCGGGACGTGCAAGCGCAGCAATGCGTTTAGCGGACCCGTACTAATTACCCGAGGTCTTGATTTGAACACCGTAAAAAAGTCGCTATGGAGTTTTGAGGGTGCGCGAGCGATCGCGTCACCGACAACTCACAGTTTCCGGCGGTCATAGCGGCGGGGAAACACCTCTTCCCATTCCGAACAGAGAAGTTAAGCCCGCCAGCGCCGATGGTACTCGGAGGGCAACCTCCCGGGAGAGTAGGTCGCCGCCGGTTTTTCTTCGAAAGGGTCGCCGCGAGGCGGCCCTTTCGTCGTTGTGCGCCCGCTAAGGAGCGACGATGCAGTTGCCGAACGCCCGCACGCGTCGCAGCAGCCGCGGATCCGCGCCGGCCCCGGGCGGGCGGTCGCGAAGAAACTCGAACGTGACGGAGTGGCGTGTGGTGGCGCCGCCCTCGCCCTTGAAGGGGAAGAACCACTGCGACCAGTGCAGAACGGCGCGGCCTCCCTCGAGCGGGGTGTTCTTGGTCGACCGGCGCTGGCGGTGGACGACCTTCCAGGCGCCCGTGCTCGCGTTCCTGAGTTCGCGCGTGAACGTCAGACGCACGTAGCCGTTGGCCGGGCTCATCCGCCAGCGCGTGTGCGCGCGCATGCGACTGGCACTGTCGCCCACGTTCCCGCACGAGAGGCGCTTGGCCTCCCACGAGAAGGGCCCTTTCGAGCCGGTCCAGCCGCCGATCGGGTCCGCCGCCGCCGAGCTCACACATGCGAGCGCGGCCAACACCGAGATCCAGCCGGCGAAGTGACGCCTTCTTCGCCTTGTCATCGTCCTCCTTCTGTCCGCCAAGACGCTAGCCGCATGGTCGGACGCGAGGACTCTACGGCAATGTCCAGCGGCACGTTGCCGCGACCGCTTGCTCGCTAGGCGGCGCGCAGCTTCTCGCGCCACTCGGGGTCGAGCGCGCGGAGGTGCGCGACCCGCTCGCCGATCGGCGGGTGCGTGGAGAACATCGCGGCGAGCCCGACCGCCTCGAACGGGTTGACGATGTAGAGCGGCTCGGTGACCGCGCTTGCCTGGAAGCGGACGAGCTCCATCGCCTGCTCGATGCGCACGAGCGCGTCGGCGAGCGAGTGGGGGGACCCGCAGACCTCGGCTGCTCGCCGGTCGGCCGCAAATTCCCGCTTGGGCGAGAGGAAGACCTGGACGACGCTCGCGGCCACCGGGCCGAGAACGAAGAGCAGCGAGCGTTCGAGGAACCCGCCGATGCGGCTCGCCTCGACGAGCCAGCTCGCGACCAGGACGACCGGCGTCTGGACGAGGACGTCGCGATGACGCGCGTGCGCGAGCTCATGCGCGAGGACGCCTTCGAGCTCGGCGGGCGGCAGGAGGGTGAGGAGCCCCTGGGTCAACGCGATGCCCGACGCACCCGGTCCGCGGCCGACGGACAGAGCGCGCGGATGGCCGTCGGCGATCAGGTAGAGCTTCGGCCGCTCGACGCCGGCGGTCATGGCGAGGCGCTCGGCGGTCGAGTGGAGCGCCGGCGCCTCCGCGAGGGTGAGCTCGCGTGCGCCAAGGGAAGCAAGGATGACGCGCGGCCCGTACCAGTAGACGGTCGCCGCCATGAGCAGGCCGACGACGAGGAAGACGCTCCCAAGCCGGACGCCGCCGATCCACCAGCCGAGGGCGTAGAGCCCGCCGGCCAGCCCTCCGTAGAGGAGGAGCGCCTTGGCGACGTTGCGCGCCGAGAGGACGAAGCCGCGCACGGCGCCGCGGCCTAGGTGTCCCCTTCGCTCTCGGCCAGGCCGCGGGGCGGCCAGTCGGGCTCGGGAGCGTCGCACCGGCTGGAGCAGTGGAGGGACGCGATGTTCTGGAGCGGAATCAGTATGTGCCCGCTGAGCTCGACGTGGGGGATGCCCTCGACGGCGCAGTACGCGGTCAGCGTGCCTTCCTGGTACTCGCCCCCGAAGAGCTCGAGCTCGACCTGCTCTCCCTTGTACTTGTTCGTGTAGTCCTCCACGGACTCAGTCTAGCCGGGAGATCGTGCCGCCCTCGACGGCCACGCGGGACACGTCCGCGTTGCCTTCGACGCGGTTGAGGCGGCGATACTCGTGCACGTCCATCCCCGCCGCGAGTGCATGGATCGCCCTGATCGGCCCGCCGTGCGACACGACGAGGACTGTGTCCTCGGGGTGGTTCTCCGCGATGAGGCGAAGCGCCTCCATCACCCGCATGGCCATGTCCGCGTAGGTTTCACCGTCCTCCCAACCTTCGCCTCCGTCGAGCCAGCGTCGGAAGGCATCCGGAAATCGCTCCTCGACCTCGTTCCGGCTCAGGCCCGACCACCCGCCGACGTCGACCTCTCGCAGGTCGTCGACAGGCACCGGCTCCAGGCCGAGGCGCGCCCCGACGATCGACGCCGTCTCGAGCGCCCGTCGGAGCGGGCTCGCATAGATCGCGCTCAACGGCTCCTGCGACTCGAGCTCTTCGGCGAGCGCTGCTGCCTGCCGGCGGCCGAGCTCCGTGAGGGGCCGGTCGCTGTGCCCCTGGAAGCGGTTCGCGGCGTTCCAGTCACTCTGCCCGTGGCGGGCGAGGTAGACGGTCGTCACTCGGGAAGGCGCCGGATAACGGCCTCTTCGCCGTCGCTGAAAGCCCGCCGGCGCTCCTCGTCGGCGGCATCGACCATGTGGCCGTCCCGGCCGACGTAGCCGCCCTTTCCGCCCACGATCATGAGGACGAGCGTCTCGTCGCCGGGGTTCCAGAACTTGCGAGGCGTCCTGGACTCGACGTGACAAACCCCGCCGGGCCCAAGCTCGAAGCGTTCGCCCTCGATGTCGAACGCTGCGCGACCCCGGTGGACGAAGTAGAGCTCGTCCTGCTCGTCGTGGAAGTGCTCGAACCAGCCCGTCCCGGGCGGCAGCACCATGGCGTTGGCGCCGAACGCGGTCACCCCGAGCGCGCGCCGCACCTTCCGGAAGACGCCAGAACCGAAGTCGTCGATCGAGCCGTAGGCGAAGCCCATGCTCGTTATCGTAGGCGTCAGTGGACCTCGGCCTCAGAGACCGCGTCTGCATCGTCACGGGCTCGACGGCCGGAATCGGCCGCGAAACCGCGCGCCTGCTGGCCGAGGAGGGAGCGCGGGTCGTCATCAGCGGCCGCGACCAGGCGCGGGTCGACGAAGCCGTCGGCCAGGTCGGAGCGGCGCTTGGCGTCGCCATCGACCTCGGCACGCCGGACGGGCCCCGGGCCCTCGTCGAGACCGCCACGAGCGAGGTGGGCCCGGTCGACTGCCTCGTCAACAACGTCGGGATCGCCTACCAGCGGAGCTTCGACGAGCTCGCGGACGAGGACTGGCAGGCCATGTGGGACCTGAACGTCATGAGCTACGTGCGCGCGATCAACGCCGTGCTGCCCGGGATGCGCGAGCGCGGGTCGGGCCGCATCGTCAACGTCAGCTCGACGGCCGGGAAGCGCCCGTCCGCAGGCATGCCTGACTACAGCGTCACGAAGGCGGCGGTGCTCTCGCTGTCGCGACTCGTGGCCGACGTCTACGCCGGCGACGGGATCCTCTGCAATGCCGTGACTCCAGGGCCAACCGCTTCTCCGGCCTGGCTCGCCGACGGCGGGCTTGCCGACCAGGCCGCCGCGCGCTCCGGGAAGACGCGCGAAGAGGTGCTCGAGGGCGTCGGGAAGGGCCGGCCGCTCGGCCGCCTCGCCGAGCCCGAGGAGATCGCCTCGGTGATCGTCTTCCTGTGCTCGGACAGGGCCAGCTACGTGACGGGATCCGCCTGGAGCGCCGACGGCGGCACTGTCCCCATCATCATCTAGCGTAGGAACGTGCCGGACCTAGCCGGACGAGTCGCTGACGGGTTCGAAACCCGGATTCGCGAGCACGAGGAGATGTGGCTCTCCCCGCGCGCCGTGCGCTCCTACGAGACGCGCGGGCGTGCGCATGCCGAGGAGGAGGAATGCCGGCTGCGGACGCCGTTCCAGCGCGACCGCGACCGCATCGTCCACTGCAAGGCGTTCCGACGCCTCAAGCAAAAGACGCAGGTCTTCATCGACCCGAAGGGCGACCACTACCGGACGCGGCTCACGCACACCCTCGAGACCGCCGGGATCTCACGCTCCGTTGCCCGCGCGCTGCGCCTGAACGAGGACCTCGTCGAGGCGATCGCGCTCGGACACGACCTCGGGCACGCGCCCTTCGGCCACACGGGCGAGGAAGCCCTCGACGAGGTGCTCTCGGAGCGGTTCGGCCGGCGCTTCCGCCACAACGAGCAGTCGCTGCGGGTCGTCGAGCTCCTCGAGCGCGACGGGCGCGGCCTCAACCTCACCGTCGAGACACGGGATGGGATCCTCAACCACACGGGCCGCAACGAGCCCGCCACGCTCGAGGGCAAGATCGTCCGCCTCGTCGACCGCGTCGCCTACATCAACCACGACATCGACGACGCGCTCCGCGCCGGCCTGCTCCGACCCGAGGAGCTGCCGCATGAGGAGCTTGCCCTACTCGGAGAGCGCGGCTCGCGCCGTATCGACACGCTCGTCCACGACATCGTGGAGTCGTCGGCGGAGGCCGACGACATCGTCCAGAGTGGGGACATCGGGCGGGCGATGCTCGACCTGCGCGCTTTCATGTTCGAGCGGGTCTACCTCGGGCCCGAGGCACAGGAGCAGCGGACGCTCGCGGTCGGCACCGTTCGGCACATCTTCGACTGGCTCGTCGATCACCCCGAGGATCTCCCGCCCGATCGCCCCGGCGACGTGCCCGAGCGGGTCACGGACTACGTTGCCGGCATGACCGACCGCTTCGCCCTCGCATGGCGGTAATCGCCCAGGGCTCGATCGAGCAGGTCAAGGCGGTGGCCGACATGGTCGAGATCGTCGGCGCGCGAACGCAGCTGCGGAAGAGCGGCGCGCGCTGGATGGGCCGCTGCCCCTTCCACGAGGACCGGACGCCGAGCTTCTCCGTCGATCCCGCGGACAAGCTCTTCTATTGCCACGGCTGCGGGAAGGGTGGCGATCTCATCTCGTTCGTCCGCGAGACCGAGGGGCTCGACTTCGTGGGCGCGATCGAGTGGCTGGCCGACCGCTACCGCATCCCGCTCGAGTACGAGGAGACCTCGCCACAGGTCGAGGCAGGGCGGAAGCGCAAGGAGCGCCTGCTTGCCCTCCTCGAGCAAGCGGCCACGTACTACGGGCGCACGCTCTGGGAATCGCCTGCCGGCGAGCCTGTGCGCGCCTACCTCGCCGAGCGGGGCCTCGCGGACGACGTCTGCAAGGAATTCAGGCTCGGCCTCTCGCCCGGCGGCGTGGTGCTCGCTGAGAAGGCGCGCGGGAAAGGCTACGAGCAGGAGGAGCTGGTCGCGTCGGGGCTCGTGAACAGGCGCGGCAACGACTACTACGCGGGCCGGCTCGTCTTCCCGCTCTCGGACGGCCGAGGGCGCGTGCTCGGCTTCGGGGCGCGCCGCCTCCGCGACGACGACCCCATTCCGGCGAAGTACGTGAACTCGCCGGAGAGCGAGCTCTTCCGCAAGAGCTCGCTCGTCTACGGGCTTCACCTCGCACGGGCGGCGATCGCCAAGGAGGACCGCGCGGTCGTGGTCGAGGGCTACACGGACGTTCTCGCGCTGCACCAGGCCGGGCTCAAGCCCGTCGTAGCCTCGATGGGAACCGCGCTCACGGAGCCGCAGCTGAAGGAGCTCCGGCGCCTGACGCGCCACCTCTATCTCTGCTTCGACGCCGACGCTGCGGGCGACTCCGCGACCCTCCGGGGGATGGAGCTCGCCGTGCGCGCCGGGTTCGACGTGCGTGTCGTGCCGCTGCCCGCAGGCCTCGACCCCGCCGACGCGGCCGAGGGCTTCGAGGAGCGCATCGGGACCTCCGTGGGTTATCTCCTGCATCGCGTCCGCCTCGAGATCGAGCGGGCTCCGTCGAAGCAGGACGCCTTCGCCAAGGTGCGGGACGTGCTGGGCTCGGTCGAGGACTCACCGGAGCGCTCCGAGGCGGTGCGGGAGGCAGCCGACCGCCTCGACCTGCCGACCGACACTGCCGCCGGGCTCGCGCCGCGAACGCTCGCCCGGACGGGATCGATCTCTCCGAAGCTGCTCGACGCGGGAGACCGTCTCGAGCGCAGGCTCCTCGCGGCGTGCTCGACGTCCCCGGAGCTCGTCGAGCGCTACCTGCGGCCGCTCGACGACCGGCATTTCGACAACCCGGAGCACAGACGCATGCGCGCCCATCTCGTCGGCGACACCGCGATGGATGAGACCGACCTCGTCCTCGTGCGCGCGGAGCTTGGGGCCATCGCCGAGGAGGAGCACCTCGACGGCGACGTCGCGCGTGAGCTGTTCCTGCGCCTCGAAGAGCGCCTCGTTCGTCGGGAGCTGTCCGACCTCTCGGGTGACGACCTCGCACGCACCGTGGAGCTGCAGGGCGTGCTCGCCAAGATCCGGGACGCGCTCGACAAGGTCGAGAGCGAGCTTCGCTAGACTTTTCCGGCCGAGCGATCCCCGGTAGCTCAATTGGCAGAGCATCCGGCTGTTAACCGGAGGGTTGTTGGTTCGAGTCCAACCCGGGGAGTAGGGCGGAAACCCTGACGCCGCCAGGGTTCCCGCCTAGAGCCCTTCGGCGCGGAAGATCGCGCCCTCCCGAAACTGCCAGCAGCGTGCCAGCGGACCGGCTACGTGCCAGCGGGAACCGGCGCGCCGAAGCCGTGTACGAGCATGCGCTCACCGTGTCATGCACGCACGTGGATGTTCGCGCTCGCCTCCTCGATGTCGCATACGAGTAGCGAGCAGAGACCTGCCCGAGCGGAGACCTGGGCGCGGCCAGGACCAAACCGACCGCTGAAGGGGAACACCGTCACAGACCACGTGGAGGGAGTGTCCGAGCATGGAACCTCAGCCTCGGCAGCTCCTTGGGCGCGACGCTGCTCAATCCCGATAGTCACAATGACGGTTGCAGGCTCGCTGCAAGTGACGCTCCCCGACACCGTGACGGAGCCGGATGCCCGATCGAGCAGCCCCGTGCCGCCGATCGTGAGCGCATCGACCGTCGCGCCCCGGCGAGCGGAAAAGACGAGCGAGCCGCCGCCCTGCCCGAAATAGTCGGCGACCCGGATGTAGTAGGTGATGCCTGCCTCGGCGATCAGCCCCGCCCCCTCACTGAAGCAGGACACCAGTGTGAGCGAGCCCCGCGAGCCCGTGTAGATGCCGACCGCCGTGGAGTAGCTCGACCCCGCGGTCGAGAACTCGTAAGGCCCACCCTCCGCCGGGGTGAAGCGATACCAGACCGAGTTGGGAAGAGGGCCAAACCCCCCATCGCAGTCCGTCGGCTCGTCCACCGCCACCGTCGCCGCCGTGGTATCGACCGTGTCCGTGAAAGGAACCGCCCCGATCACGGTTGCGCCGTCGAAATCGTCGTTCGGCGGCGCGCCCTGCCCGAGAGCAACCGGGCTTCCCGCGAACCCGAACACACAAGCGACAGCGACAGCGACCCCTAGCCTCATCAAAATGACCCCCTTGTGGCTTGCCTGACCGAGGGTGCCTTTCCCACGCAGGTGGCCCGTAAACGTCTGTTTGCAGTTCCTTGATGATTAGGGCCAGTTCGGCTCGGTCTTTTATTCGAGCCGCCCGCCGGTGAGGCGACCGAGGAGCGGGATGCACGCGCCCAGGAGCTCGCGCGGCTGTACGCGCCCTCGCTTTGACCTAGACTGAGAGGGCTTGTCAGGCGAGGTCGTGAGGGCCGGGGGAAACCTCGGCCCTCCTCTTTGGTCAGCTGAGCTCGCGCCCGAGTAGCGCCTCGAACACCTCGGGCTCGAACCGATCGCGCCGGAGCTCGTAGCGGCGGGAGGCCGGGTGCCAGACGACCCGGCCGGCGGCGACCTGGTGCGCGAGCAGGCGGGCGAGGTCGGCCCGCTCGGCCCCGGTCGCGGCCACGAGCTCGTTGAACGTCCTCCCGTGCCGGCGAGCTCGCTCCCGGGACGCGGCCATCGTCTGGCGCGCCCGCTCCCGGCGGCGCAGGTAGTCGTCCTCGTCGCGCTGCTGCCGGTAGTCCTGCCAGTAGCTCGCCGCCTGGGACGCGCTCACGCGCCGAGCCTACTTCCGCGCGCGCGTGCCAGCAGACCTCTGTAGAACGGGGTCCAACGGGGTCGAGCGTCGAATCCGGATTCCGCTCAACGGCCCGGGTTTGTCCGCCCGGGTCGAATCTGGTCGAACCCCGAGAGTCGTCTGTTAACCGGAGGGTTGTTGGTTCGAGTCCAACCCGGGGAGCTGTAAAACCCCGCACCTGCGGGGTTTCCGTTTCTGGTGACGGCGCCGCCGGGGCTAGTTGCTACCGCTTTTGCTACCGACGGCTTAGCACGTCTTTCCGCCCTGCGAAACTTCCTCGCATGACCGATGACCCCAGAGAGAGCGTTGAGACGCTTGAGGCCCTCGGAGTTCGTGGAATCCTCATGCAGCTCGCTCGGGATGGCCAGCTCCTCGACGTGCGTTGCGAGATGCCCCAGTGCTACTGCTTCCGGGGTCGTAGGTACTTCGAGCCGAGATCGGCGCGTCCCCATGATTGGGAGCCGACGGCCGATCACTATCCAAGACTCAAGATGCACGGAGGTCACCTAACCCCCGACAACGTCCGGCTGGGGCATCGGCTCTGCAACAAACGTGACTACATATGGCGGAAGAAGATCAACGTGCTGCTCGGGAAGCGGATGTCGCTGGAGGAGATCGCCGAGAAGCTGAACGCGGAGAAGGTTCCGACGATTCACGGCACGAACCGGTGGACGGCTTCCTCCGTTCGAAAGGCATTCGTTTCCTAGAACGGCTACGCACCTTCCAACCCGGGGAGTCACGAAAGGCCGGCACGTGGGGCCTTTTTGAATCTCTGGCACCCGTATGCAGGGCTTTTGCGCAAGAGCCGCCCTGCCGATACCGGTGTTACCATCAGTCACCAGAGGACTAGAGATTTGGAAACGGACGCAGTCGGGGTTGTGCGCCGGGTGATGGATGCCTGCGCGGCCGGCGACTTCGAGGCCGTTGCAGCCCTCTATCACCCGGAGGCCGAGATCGTGGGCGGCGTCCTCTTGGGCCGCAGCGAGGAGTTCAAGGGCGGCCCGGCCGCTGTCGCCGCCGCTCGCGACCGCGCGAACGAGCGCTGGGAGCAGTACCGCTCGGAGACTGAAGTCGTCGAGGAGGAAGGCGTGTCCGACCGCGTTTTGGTCCGTTCGTTCGTGTCGGCCCGCTCCTGGGGGACGCCGCTCATGAGCGAGTGGATCTCCTGGGCGGTCATAACCGTTCGCGACGGGCTCGTCTACAGCGTTAAGATCTTCCGTACCGAGCAGGAAGGCCGCCTTGCCGCCGGGCTCGCGACGGCCGGCGAAACGGAGATCTGACGCCTGGTTAGAGGATTTCCCAGGCGGGAATCCCAGAGAGCTTGAAAGCGTTGTAAAGGGTGGAGCCGAGCGGCCCCTTCAGCCGCACCGCTTGAACAGCGGCTGCTCGCTCCGAGCCAAAACCACGAACGAAAGGAACGACGATCACCACTCTTATGGAGCACCGTGACCTTGACTTGCTGCTCGAGGACGACCTCGAGGAGCAGACACACGAGCCGTTCGAGCTCGACGAGGCGCTCCTCGAGCCTGCCGACTCGGCAGGTGTCGACTCGCTCCAGCTCTTCCTCACGGAGGTGGGGCGGCACCGCCTGCTCACGGCCCCCGAGGAGGTCGCGCTGGCGAAGCGCGTCGAGCGGGGCGATCTGGAGGCGAAGGAGCGCATGGTCAATGCGAACCTGCGTCTCGTCGTCTCGATCGCCAAGCGCTACCGCGGGAACGGCGTGCCGTTCATGGACCTGATCCAGGACGGCGTGTTCGGTCTCACGCGCGCGGTGGAGAAGTTCGACTACCGCAAGGGCTTCAAGTTCTCGACGTATGCGACCTGGTGGATTCGCCAGGCCGTGCAGCGCTCGGTCTCCGGACAGGCGCGCACGATTCGCGTGCCGACGCACGTGCACGAGCGCCGGCAGACCCTCAAGCGGCACTCGCGCCGGCTCGAGGTCGAGCTGGGGCGCGAGCCGACGCACGAGGAGCTGGCGGAGATCAGCGGCATCGAGCTGAAGCACGTCGAGGAGGCCCTCGGCGTCGTCGAGGCCCGGGTTTCGCTCAACCAGCGGATCGGGGGGGACGACAACGCGGAGCTGGGCGAGCTCTTCCCCGACAACGGCGCGGACGACCCGAGCGAGCTCGCAAGTGCCGCCCTGCAGCGGCGCGAGCTTCGCGAGGCGCTGTCCGAGCTGCCCGAGCGCGAGCGCCGCGTGCTGGAGCTGCGCTACGGGCTCGACGGCGAGCCGCACTCGCTGGAGGCGATCGGCGCGGAGCTGCACGTCTCGCGTGAGCGGATTCGGCAGCTCGAGAGCGCCGGACTGGCCAAGCTGGAGCGGGCTCTGGGCGGAGAGGACCTCGCCCTGTCCGCGTAGGAACACCACGAAAGGACCACACGTGAAGACCGGTATCCATCCGGAGACCGTGGTCGCGACCGTGACCTGCACGACCTGCGGCACGACCTTCGAGACCCGGGCGACGCAGGCCTCGATGGATGTCGAGGTCTGCTCGGCCTGCCATCCCGCCTACACCGGGGTGGAGCGGGCCGCACCGCGCGGCGGCCGGATCGAGCGCTTCGAGCGCCGCCGAGCGGCCGCCACGCGCGCCTAGCCGTCGGCTGTCGGGGTGCTTATCGGTTCACGCCGATGAGCACCCCGCCGGCGACGACCATGACCGCGCCGAGCACCAGGCGCGGGCCGATCAGCTCGCTGCGACGCAGGAAGAGCGCGGCGAAGAGGACGCCCCAGAGAGACTCCGTCGCCACGAGCGGCGAGACGACCGTGAGCTTTCCGCGGTAGACCGCGGCGAAGAGGAGCACGTACGAGAGCCCGAAGAAGAACCCCGCCGGCACGAAGCGGAGGAGCGCGGGGCTCGCGAGCGCGGTGACGAGCGCGCCGCGCCGCTCGAGAGCCGCCCAGGCGAGCATGACGAGTGCGCCCGCGGCGAGCGCAGCCGCGGCCGCTTCGACCGAGCCCAGCGCAGCATCCTCCGAGTACCAGCGCACGACGACGTCCCGCGAGGTGAACAGCGACGTCGCCAGAAGGGCGAAGCCGATGCCGACGACCCGGAAGTCCAGCGAGCGAAGCGTGTCTCCGACGAGCAGCGCCCCGGCACCGACAATGAGCACGGCGCCCACGGCAAGCGCCCACTCGAACGGCTCGTCGAGGAGCACGATGGCGAGCGTCGCCGCGAAGAGAGGAGCGCTCCCTGCGACGACGGAGGTCCGGGAGGCGCCGATCTCGTTGACGGCGAGCGTGAAGAAGATCTGGGAGACACCGGGCGCAAGCAGGCCGGCGACGGCGAAGATCGCAAGCTCCTTCATGCTCACCGGCTCCCCGCCGCCTCGCTCGAACGCGATCGCGGCAACTGCTACGAGCGCGGCGACTACCGTGCTCGCCACGGCGCCCACATCCGGCTCCGGATGGCGCTTGAGCGCTGCCCGGAGCGCGACCGTCATGGCTCCGAAGGAAACCGCCGACGCCAGGGCTAGAAGGATCGCCTCCACTAGTGAAGCGTGGTGGTCAACCCCGGAAGGGTGAGGCAGTCAACTCCCTCAGAGGGGGGACGGCAGCCGTCCCAGGGCCGAAACTCATGGGCATAGAGGAAATCACCTGGGGCCCCGATGCGGCGGGGGCATTCCGGGAAGAGATTTCCACACAAGGAAACGGGGTCTGCGGCGGCCCCGTTTTCCGTTTCCAGGGAGGTTCTCGCTACTCCCCGACGACCTGGACGAGCCAGCGGCGGTCTCGGGAGCGGTCTAGCTCGAGGAAGAGGACGCGCTGCCACGTGCCG
This sequence comes from Gaiellaceae bacterium, assembly GCA_036824235.1. GTDB lineage: Bacteria > Actinomycetota > Thermoleophilia > Gaiellales > Gaiellaceae > JAIBJN01. Next base: position 11,969 of record DAITAN010000010.1, read on the forward strand.
AGGCAGAGTTCCCCGTCGCGCACCGGGATCGACTCGCCGGCGGGCCCGAGCAGCATGGCCATGCAGTGCGAGTGTCCGTTGCCGAACTCCATGTCCTCGGGGCAGATGTTCTCCGTCCGGCGGTCCCAGTCGTCGTGCGCGTAGTACTTCTCGCTCGGCACGAGGCGGCGGAGCATGCGGATGAAGTCCTCGAGGAAGCCCGTCTCGAACTCGTTCACGCGCACCATGCAGGTCGTGTGAGGCGAGTAGACGCAGGCGATCCCGTCCGTGACGCCGCTCTCAATGACGGCTTCTCTCACGTCCTCCGTGATGTCGCGGATCTCGAGGCCGCCGCTCGTGCGCAGGCTCCGCTCGGCCTGGAAGACCTTCATGGAACGGTCCTCCTTCGCGTCGGGCCCGCAGACGGCTCGTTCATCCGGGACATCCGGGCCTATTCTTACCATCAGCGCCCCTCTATGCGGAGTACACCGCGCGGTCGAGCAGAGCTAAGCTCGGGCCGAGCGCGGGCCCGTAGCTCAGCTGGTTAGAGCAGCGGACTCATAATCCGTTGGTCCCTGGTTCGAATCCAGGCGGGCCCACTCAAACCGGTCGGTAGGGCATCCCCCTTTTGTCGCGACTCGCCCGTCGTTCGTCCCGACATACCACCCTCATACCGACTACCAACCGTCTACATACGTAGGGCGCCAATCGTGAGGCAGCAAGAACGGACAAGCGCTCGGGGCCGGAGGAGGCTGGGTCTCCCTCGGCGCCCGGGGAGCAGTCCTTAGCGGCAAAGAGCCCCGGCACCGCCACAAACGGCCCGGGGCGTGACACGAGAGGCGGTCTCCCGTGTACGTTCAGCGTACTGCTCTCGGGGCAGCCCTAGCGGCTGCCCTGCTTGTCCTCCTCGCCTCTCCGGCGCACGCCTACGTAGCCGGCGTCTCGGGGAACCATCCGCTCGAAAACCGCTTCGCGGCCGGGTACTGGCAGCGCAGCCTCGGGCTCGACTCGGTCGCGGTATGGATCTTCTGGAAGCCCGGACAGACGCAGCTCACCACCGATCAGACTCTCCTGCTCGAGAACGCACGCGCGGCGGCACCGCGGGTGTTTGCGAACGTGACCAGCGAGTTCCGCGGCCCTCACGCCCGCACCGAGGCCTCTCGCGAGCAGCTCTGCACGCTCGCGGTAGACACGGCCCGCTACGCCGGCGACATCCTTCTCCAGAACGAGCCGAACGCGAGCGGTTTCTTCGGACCGAGCCGGCGGGCGCCCGCCGACCTCGTCCAGCTCTACGCGCACTGCTATCCGCGCCTCCACGCGGCGGGGGCGACCGTCTGGGGGTTGAACACCGCGCCGAGCCACGACCCGGTCGGCTTCATCGAGCGCGTGGGGCGTGCGTACCGCGAGGGCGGCTTCGCCAAGAAGCCGTTGATGGACGGCTTCGCCCACCACCCATATCCCTTCCCGCGTACGGGTGAGCTCCCGTGGGCCAAGCACAAGGTGTTCGTCGGCATGGGCGACCTCGACAGGCTGCGGGGCGCCCTCTGCACGGCCTTCGGCCGCACGCGCCAGCGCTGCCGGGGACCGATCCTCTACACCGAGACGGGCGTCACTATGCCCGGGGCCGAGCCCGAGGCGCTCAGCTACCCCGATCCGATGGGCTGGTACGCGGCCGCACACCGCCTTGCGGCGTGCCAACGTGGCGTGGCCGGCCTGCTCACGTTCCAGCTCTGGGACTCGCCGCCCGGACATGAGTTCTCCTGGCAGTCGGGGCTCCTCGACCAGAACCGCCGGCCGAAGCCGGGCGTGGAGCGAGTCCGCGACGCGCTTGCGGAGATCCGTGCCGGCACCGCCTGCGGGGCGGGCTAGACGCGGCGTACCCAAGGCAGCACGAACGGCCGGGGTTTGACTCCAATCCGGGGATTACGCCCAGCGACCGCGTCGGTAGGCTCAAAGCGTGAGCAGGTTTCTGGAGCGGCTTTCCTCGGGGGGCGTCGTCGTCGGCGACGGCGGCACCGGCGCGCTGCTCTCGACGCTGGTCCCGCGCCTAAGGGCTCCCGAGGAGGCCAACCTCAAGGCGCCGGAGTCGGTCATCGCCGTACACACCGGCTTCATCCGCGCGGGTGCGGAGCTGATCGAGACGAACACGTTCGGCGCCAACCGCCGCAAGCTCTCGTCGCAGTTCCTGGACGACCAGCTCGAGGAGATCGTGGAGCGTGGGGTGAAGCTCGCACGCGAGGCGCGGGAGGTCTCGGGCGCGCCGGTGCTGATCGGAGGCTCCATCGGGCCGCTCGGCGACCTCGAGCACTCGACCGGGGCCGAGGACGCCTTCGCCGTCTTCAACGAGCAAGCGCGGCTCCTCGAGGGGCGCGGGGTGGACCTGTTCCTCGTGGAAACCTTCTACGACCTGGACGAGCTCGAAACTGCGATCAAGGCCGTCCAGGACGTGTCGTCGCTGCCGATCGTCGCCCAGCTCACCTTCGACGAGGACGCGCAGACCCTGGCCGGCGTGCATGCGCACGAGGCGGTGGCGCGGCTGACGGCGCTCGGCGTCGCTGCCGTCGGCGCCAACTGCGGTCTCGGGCCGCAGGCGGCGCTGGCCGCCCTGGCCGAGATGAGTGAGACGGCGAACGGCCTCCCGCTCACGGCGCAGCCCAACGTCGGCCTGCCCGCCCGCTCGGGCGGCCGGATCGTCTATCCGAACGCCACACCCGATTACTTCGCGGAGTTCGCGGCCCAGGCAAGGAGTCTCGGCGCCGGGCTCATCGGCGGCTGCTGCGGGACGTCGCCGGCGCAGATCGGTGCGATCCGCGCCGCGCTCGAGGAGGGCCGCGAGCCGCGCGTCGCCCTCCACGTCATCGAACGAGACGTCGTTGCAACAGCGGTGCCTGTGGCGACTCAGACGCGTCTCCAGACGCGCCTCGAGGCGGGCGAGTGGGTCGTGTCCGTCGAGCTCGACCCGCCCAAGGGCACGAACATGGAGTCGATGCTCGGCGTGTCGGCGCGCCTCCAGGCCTCCGGAGCCGTGCACGTCGTCGACCTGAACGACAACCCGATGGCGCGGGCGCGCCTGTCGGCGCTCATGGCCGCCGTGGCGATCGAGCGCACCGTCGGGCTCGAGACGATCCCGCACGTGACTCCGCGCGACTCGTCCGTGATGGGACTCCAGTCCCAGCTCCTCGGCGCGCATGCCGAAGGCATCCGCAACATCCTCGCCGTCACCGGCGACCCCCCGCACGTCGGCGACTACCCGGGATCGAGCGGCGTCTACGATGTGGATGCGATCGGCCTCACGACGCTCGTCTCCCACCTGAACCGCGGCGAGGACTTCACCGGGAAGGCCATCGACGCGCCGACGTCGTTCTACGTCGGCGTCGCCGTCAACCCGTCTGCCGACGACCTCGACCTCGAGATCGAGCGCTTTCGCCAAAAGGTCGACGCCGGCGCGCGCTTTGCCATGACGCAGGCGCTCTTCGACCTCGCGTATCTCGACCGCTTCCTCGAGGCGATCGGCGACCCGCCGATTCCGTTTCTCGTGGGCATCTGGCCGCTGACCAGCTACCAGCTCGCGTTCCGGATCCACAACGAGGTGCCCGGGATCACGATCCCCGAGTCGATCCAGCAGCGGCTCGCAGACGCCGGCGCGGGCGCGCGGGCGGTCGGGTTCGAGCTGGCGCGCGATCTCGTCGAGGGATCGCGGTCGCGCGCGGCAGGGATCTACGTGATTCCGCCCTTCAAGGAGCCCGACGCGGCCCTTGAGCTCTTGCTCCCATAGATAGACTTCGCGCCATGAACGAGCTCGGAACCATGCGCGTGAAGACCGGTCTCGCCGAGATGCTGAAGGGTGGCGTGATCATGGATGTGACCACCGCCGAGCAGGCGACGATCGCCGAGGAGGCGGGCGCGGTAGCGGTCATGGCGCTCGAGCGAGTCCCCGCGGACATCCGCGCCGAGGGCGGCGTCGCGCGCATGGCTGACCCGACGAAGATCAAGGAGATCCAGGAGGCAGTGACCATCCCGGTCATGGCCAAGGCGCGGATCGGCCACTTCGTCGAGGCGCAGGTGCTCGAGGCGCTCGAGGTCGACTACATCGACGAGAGCGAGGTGCTCACGCCCGCCGACGAGCGCCACCACATCGACAAATGGGCCTTCCGCATCCCGTTCGTGTGCGGCTGCAGGAACCTCGGCGAGGCGCTCCGCCGCCTGAGCGAAGGCGCGGCCATGATCCGCACGAAGGGCGAGGCGGGCACCGGTGACATCGTCAACGCCGTGCGCCACATGCGTGCCGTGTTCGGCGACATCCGCCGGCTCCAGACGCTCTCCGCGGACGAGCTGTTCACGGAGGCGAAGGAGCTGCAGGCGCCGGTCGAGCTCGTGCGCTGGGTGGCCGAGAACGGGCGCCTGCCGGTGGTGACGTTCACCGCAGGCGGCATCGCGACCCCCGCCGACGCCGCGCTCTGCATGCAGCTGGGCGCCGACGGCGTCTTCGTGGGTTCCGGCATCTTCAAGTCTGCCGATCCGATGCCGCGGGCGAAGGCAATCGTCGAGGCGACGACGCACTTCTCCGATCCAGAGATCCTCGCGCGCGTCTCCACGGGCCTCGGCGAGCCGATGCGCGGCCTCGACGCCGCGGCGCTCGCGCCCGAAGAGCTCCTCGAGACCCGCGGCTGGTAAGCGCACAAACTCGGCACGCCCGCGTCACCCACACGTGACGTTTTTGTCCGTATGCTCGAACGCGGGGGCCAGGGGCCGAAGGCCCCGGGGGTACGATTAGACGCGAGATGGCGGCTCCTCTGCGCATCGGCGTCCTGGCCGTTCAGGGCAACTTTCGCGAGCACGCGGCCATGCTGCGCCGGCTCGGCGCGGACCCGGTCGAGGTGCGAAAGCCCGAGCAGCTGGACGGGCTCGACGGGCTGATCGTCCCGGGCGGAGAATCGACGGCGATCCGCCGTCTCATACGCGTGTACGAGCTCGAGGAGCCGGTGGCGGCCTTCCAGGGCCCGCTGTTCGGCACGTGCGCGGGGATGATCCTCTTCGACCGGGAGCACCTCGGGCTTCTCGACGTCAGGGTGCTGCGAAACGGCTTCGGCCGTCAGGTTGCGAGCTTCGAGGCCGACGTGGACCTGGAAGGCGACGACGAGCCGGTGCGCGGCGTGTTCATCCGTGCGCCTCGCGTGGAGGAAGTCGGCGAGGGCGTCGAGGTCGTGGGGCGGCTCGACGACGAGCCCGTGCTCGTCCGTCAGGGACGCATCCTCGCGGCGTCGTTCCATCCCGAGCTCACCGACGACACGCGGATCCACGAACGCTTTCTCGACCTGGTGCGGGAGGAGAGACATGTCCGGGCATAGCAAGTGGTCGAGCATCAAGCACAAGAAGGGCGCCGCCGACGCGAAGCGCGGCAAGCTCTTCTCGAAGCTCTCGCGGGCGATCATCGTTGCGGCGCG